>JAJUJN010000407.1 GCA_029265335.1 Alcaligenaceae bacterium | reverse complement strand
CGCTCGGAAGGTTCGAGCGCGTCGGCCCATCGGAAGTTGCGATTCAGGCCGAAGAGCTCGTGCGCCACGCGGTGGGCAAGCGCCGGCAGAATGGGCGCCAGCATCACCGACAGCGCCTTGAAGCCTGCGATGGCCTGCGAGCACACCAGGTGCAGGCTTTCGCGCTGCATGGCGTCGATGGCGGCGCTGCGCGCCATCACCCAGGGCTGGGCGGTGTCGAACACCTGGTTGATGCGATCGGCCAGCGCCATGATTTCGCGCACGGCACGGCTGAACTCTCGTGCTTCGTAAAGTCGGGCTACCGAATTCGACACCGCCTCGACCTCGGCGTAGAAGTTGGCATCGAGGGGCGCCAACTGCCCTTCGAAATGCTGCTCGATGAAGCGGGCGGCTCGGCTGGCAATGTTCACATATTTGCCCACGAGATCGCTATTGATGCGGGCGACGAAGTCGTCGGGGTTGAAGTCGATGTCTTCGACGTGAGCATTAAGCTTGGCCGCAATGTAATAGCGCAGCCACTCGGGGTTCATGCCCAGCTCCAGGTAGCGCAGCGGTGAAATGCCGGTGCCCCGGCTCTTCGACATCTTGGCGCCCTTCACCATGATGAAGCCGTGCACGTGCAGAAAGTCGGGAGTTTTGCGCCCGGCGAAGTGCAGCATGGCCGGCCAGAACAGGGCGTGGAAATACACGATGTCTTTGCCGATGAAGTGCACTTGCTCGGTGGGGCCGTTGGGGTCGAGCAAGGTGTCGAAATTCAAGCCGGCGCGGTCGCAATAGGCTTTGAGCGACGCCAGGTAGCCAATGGGGGCGTCGAGCCACACGTAAAAATACTTGCCCGGCGCATCGGGAATTTCGATGCCATGGTAGGGGGCATCGCGGGAGATATCCCAATCGGCCAACTGGCCGTCTTCGCCCAGCCATTCGCGGGTTTTGGCGAGCACCTCGGCTTGCAGCCGCGGCCGGCCGAGGCGGTTCTTGCCTGCCGTCCATTCTTGCAGGAACTTCACGCAGCGTGGGTCGGACAGGCGAAAGAAGTAATGTTCCGACGATTTGAGAATGGGCTTGGCCCGGGTGAGCGTGGAGTATGGCTCGATAAGGTCGGTGGGTGAATACACCTCGCTGCACACTTCGCAGGCATCGCCGTATTGCTCTTCGGCCCCACATTTGGGGCAGGTGCCCTTGATATAGCGATCGGGTAGAAACATGTTCTTGACCGGATCGTAATACTGCTCGATTTCGCGAGTTTCGATGAGGCCCGCTTCGCGCAGTTTGTAGTAGATGTCGTGCGAGAGGGCGACGTTCTCGGGGGAGTTGGTGCTGTGCCAGTGGTCGAAGCGGATGTGAAAGCCGTTAAGGTATTGCGGCCGCTCGGCGGCATAACGCGCCACCAGCTCCTGCGGCGACACACCTTCGGCTTCGGCCTTCAGCATGATGGGAGCACCATGGGCGTCGTCGGCGCAGACAAAATGCACGGTGTGCCCCTGTGAACGCATGAAGCGTACCCAGATGTCGGCCTGGATGTATTCCATGATGTGGCCGATATGGAATGAACCGTTGGCGTAGGGCAGGGCGGTCGTGACAAACAGCGTACGGGACATGGCGAAACCTGAGCGCAGTGGCAAAAGCAGTATTGTAGGCGCTGGCCATGCCGGCCGCCGAGCACGGCAGCCTCAACCAGCGCGCTGAACCGAGGATTGCAAGCGATGGAGGTGGCTAAGGGGCGTGCGGCCACTTCACGCGCCTAGCTCAGGCCAAGTCAATGGCAACCCGGCTAGCTGCTGCGAATGGAGGGCAGGCCACCCGGATGGCAGGCCACCGCTTGGGGCGGCCACTGCTTCAAGGGAGGTCGCGGGCTTCGACGTCGATCACTTGGGTGTCGCGTTGACGGCCGGCGCGAGTGGTGTTGCCGGCATTGGCGGGGCCAGGCTGGGGAGCATCGGCGGGGCGCTGCCAGCGACCATTGTAGAACTGCCAGCGCATGCGGCTCTGCCGCGCACGCCAGAATTCAGCCGGAGCAAATGGGCGCCCACGCAGACGTGCCACAAGATAGAGCACACCCAGCGCAATGACGGTGGAAATCATGAAAATCATCAGCATCGCAAAACCGGCGAGCGCCAGCATGATGACGATGATTCCGCGAAGAAGTTGGGCAAGGGGATTCATAGGCGTATGAGTGTACCTTGTGAGAGTGAGTAAGCGATATCCGCTATGCTTAAGGTGTTGTGATGTATTGACTGAGAGAGGGCCGCCATGACATTGACCGTGGAGCAGGTGCAAGGGATCCTGGAAACCTTGGTAGACACCGAAGCCGGGGTGTCGCTATTGAAGGCGGGCAAGGTGCAACGCCTCGAGGTGGCGAACAACGTTGTTTCGTTGGACCTCCAATTGG
>JAJUJN010000526.1 GCA_029265335.1 Alcaligenaceae bacterium | reverse complement strand
TAGGCTTGTTAAGCTCAATTGACAAACAATGCTTGGAACAAAAAGTCGAGCTGACCAACCCAGCGGGGGAGACGATGACAAAGCGAATTCGACAGTTTCTTTGCACGATAGGTGTGGGCCTCACGCTGCCCATGGCAGCCCATGCGGCGGACACCACCATGAAGATATCTTTATGGGTACCCCCGGCGCATCCGATCGTGGCAGACCTCAACGATTGGGCAAAATCGTTGGAAGAGGCCAGCGGCGGCACCATCCACACGCAGGTCTACCCAGCGCAACAGCTGGGGCGTGCCGCCGACCACTACGATATGGCTCGCGACGGCATCGTCGAACTCGCCATGGTGGCACCTGGCTATACACCAAGCCGCTTCCCCATCTGGACGCTACTCGAACTGCCTTTCAGTTTCAGTAACTCCACAACGGGTGCGCGGGCCGTGCACGAGTGGTACCTCAACCATGCCCCTCGCGAAGCCGCCGATACCAAGATCTGCCTGGTGTCCATGCACCATCCTGGCGTTTTCCATATGCGCGAGCATCAGATCAAGGAGCCCAGTGACGTGGCCGGCAAGAAAATCCGCCCTGCCGGCCCGGGAATGGCGCAATTCGTCACCGCTCTGGGGGGTTCGAACGTGCAGGCGGCCCTACCGGAAGTTCGCCAGCTGGCAGAGCGTGGCGTGGTGGATGGCACCACATTCGCCTGGGATATCTTTGTGATCGGGGCCGACCCCGCCTTGAAGTTCCATCTCGACGAGCCCATGTACGTCACATCGCAGTTCTATGCGATGAACCAAAACTTCTACGATTCGCTCACTCCCGAGCAGAAATCAGCCGTCGACTCTCATTGCACGCCCGAATGGTCGGAACGTATCGCAGGTGGTTGGGCCGCACAAGAGATCGCAGCGCGCGAAAAGCTCAAGTCTCTGCCGGATCACACGGTATATAAGTTATCCAACGAGCAGCGTGCGGCCTGGCACGAAGCTGCAAAACCGCTGGCCAGTGCCGCCTACGAGAGCGTAAAAAAGCGCCACGGCATCGACGGATCCGGGCCTCATGAGGAGCTCCGGGAAACCTTGAAAAAGTACAACGCCCACTATGTAGAGTGATGCATGAACAGGCTCGCCAGAGGCGCTGAGCAATGCGGCGGCATTCTGCTCGGTGCCGTCGCATTGATCACCGTCATCGAGGTGGTTCTGAGGCAGCTTTTCGGGCTGCAGCTACCCGATGCTTACACCCTGGCGGGCTACCTCCAAGGTATCGCGATCTTCTGGGGAATTGCCATCGCCCTCCTGGTGGGTCGGCACATTACCGTCGACATCCTTTGGGTGGCCTGCCCGCCGTGGCTGCG
>JAJUJN010000481.1 GCA_029265335.1 Alcaligenaceae bacterium | reverse complement strand
TGCTGGGCATGATGCTCTGCGAGATCAGAAAGGCGGTTTCGGAAAAGTACAGCGTGTAGCCGTCAGGGTCTGCCTTGGCTGCCACATCGGCAGCGATGGTGCCGGCCGCACCTGGGCGGTTCTCTACCACGAATGAGCCGCCCATTTCATGCGACAGCTGTTCGGCCAGAGCTCGTGCGATGCCGTCCACCCCACCCCCTGCCGAAAACCCAACCACGAGCTTGACGGGTCGAGTGGGGTAATCGCTGGCGTCGCTGGCCAGCGTAGGCGTAGCGGGCAACAGCACCGCGGCCAAGGCCGCGCCCAGCAGGCGTCGGCGGGGCGACAAGTGCTGGCTTGCCCAGGTAAACCAATGCTTGGGAGTGGTTGGCGTCATGTGATGTCTCCTTGATTTTTTGATGAAGGGCGAAATGCCCAGGAAGGGTGGTAGGCGAGTGGAACAATGCGCCTCCAGCCAGCCGTTTGGCTGGCACTTTGAAGAACCGATCTGCAACGTGACGACAGGTGGCACGTTTCCACTGATAGCCCGATATGGGGCGTGCGTCAATAAGTTGTGCAGGGCGTGGCCCGGCCCTCGGCCCATCTACAATATCGCCATGCATGCTGAAACTTCGACGGTCGTGGCCGCGGCCGCCCTCAAGCCCGCCCTCAGGGTTCACGAACTTTGCAAGTCTTATGGAGATCGTCGCATTGTCGACGGCCTGTCTTTCGCCATCGCGCCGGGCGAATGCTATGGGCTGCTCGGGCCCAACGGCGCGGGCAAAACCACCACCTTGCGCGCTCTGCTGGGTCTAACCCCATTTGATTCCGGCACGGTGGAAGTGCTGGGGTTTGAAGTGCCTGCTCAAGCTCAGGATGCGCGACGGCGCATCGGTGTTGTGCCGCAGATGGATAGCCTGGATCCTGACTTCACGGTGGCGGAGAATCTGCTGGTGTTCGGCCGCTATTTCGGGATGCGCGATGCCGATATCCGGGCGCGGATTCCCGAGTTATTGGAGTTTGCGGCGCTCACGGCCAAGCGAAACGATCGCATCAATACGTTGTCGGGCGGCATGAAGCGGCGGCTGACCCTGGCGCGGGCCATGGTGAACGATCCCGATGTGATCGTGCTCGACGAGCCCACCACGGGCCTGGACCCGCAGGCACGGCATCTGGTGTGGGAGCGTCTGCGCGCGTTACTAGGCCAGAACAAGACCATTCTGCTCACCACGCACTTCATGGACGAGGCCGAGCGCCTCTGTGGCAGAGTGGGGGTGATCGATCATGGTCATCTGGTGGCCGAGGGAGCGCCCCACGAGCTGATCGGCCAGCATCTGGAGCCCTATGTGGTAGAGGTGTATGGCGATGGTGGGGAACGCTGGCTGGCCGAGCACCGTCACACCTTGCCTGCACGGATTGAAGTGAGCGGTGAAACCGCTTTTTGCTATACCGACGAGCCAGCGCCCGTGGTAGCGGCATTACATGGCCGCCACGACGTGCGTTATCTGCAGCGCCCGGCCAATCTAGAAGATCTGTTTTTGCGCATGACCGGGCGTGATATGCGCGAGGGTACGTGAGCGCTCGCGCTTCATTGCAGTTGTTTGCGGAGAGTTCGGATGTCTGTGGGTACCGCTTTGGGTACGTCGCGAGAATGGCCGCGCCCGGGTCGTTTGGTGCTGGCGGTGTTGCGTCGTCACTTCCTGGTGTGGCGCAAAACCGCCACGTCTACCATACTGGGCGATGTGCTCGATCCGATGGTGGTGCTGTTGGCCTTAGGTTACGGCTTAGGCA
>JAJUJN010000021.1 GCA_029265335.1 Alcaligenaceae bacterium | reverse complement strand
GGCGTGGCGAGGAGGACGCGCGTCATGGGGTCGTCCGGATGGGCGGCCTCGGGGCGGGCCGGAGTGTGGAACACGGACGCCCGGTCCGGTTGTTCCCGCACCGCCGCCGTCCACGCCCTCCCCGGCTCCAGATGAACGCCAGAACCGCCCTCCGCTCCCTCGCCTGGTCCGGCATCGAGAGCGTGGTCTCCGTCGGCATGGCCTTCGTGACGGTGCTGGTGGTGGCCCGCCTTGTCGGGCCGGCGGAGTTCGGCCTGTTCTCCATGGCGCTGGCGACGTCGCAGATAACGCCACACAAACCCCGGATAGCCGCACACCAGAAACAGCGTGAGCATGATGGCGTAGAACTCCCACGCCTGCTCAAACCGGTTGCCCAGCCGCGACTCAAACGCAAAGCCGATGGCCAGCAGCACCGCATAACCCACCAACATTTCGATCAGGCGCACCAGGAAGGGTTTGGCCACGCGCCCCTGGCGCCAGGGCCAAACCGCAAAGACGCGCTCGGTGACGAAGGGCAGGTTGGCAAACACCAGCATGAGGGCGATCACCAGCCAGATAGCGTAGGTTTGTGTCATAGGTGGGCCCACCCCAGCACAAGCTTGGGGTGGGAGATGAAAACAAGGTGAAACGGAATACTGCGCAAGCAGTCAACCTCAGCCGGCCAGGGCGTCTCAGTAGAGTGCCGAGGCCATGGCGTGCAAACAGAGAGCCATCAGCGGAGCGGGCATCACGCCCAGGCCCAGCAAGAGCAGGCCATTGACCGACAACACGGCGCGTGCCCCGCCAGAGGCTTCGATGGTGGCGTTGGCGTTCTCCGCCGAGGGTTCGTCGAAGTAGGCCAGCTTGACCACGCGAAGGTAATAGAAGGCGCCCACCAGCGAGGCCATCACCGCCAGCACGGCGAGCCACACGTAACCGGCTTCCACCAGCACCTGGAGCACTGCCAGCTTGGCATAGAAACCCACGGTAGGGGGAATGCCGGTAAGCGAGAACATCATGAGCAGCAGCATGGCGGCAAACCAGGGACTGCGACGGGCCAGGCCCTTGAAATCCTCGAGCTCTTCGGCCTCGAAGCCATTCCGCCGCGCCATGAGCAGAACGATGCCGAACGTACCCAGAGTAGTGAGCACGTAGGTGACCATGTAGAACAGCGCAGCGCCGTAGGCATCCACCCGTCCATCCATGCCGTTGGCTGACAGCAGGCCCAGCAGCACAAAGCCCATGTGGGCGATGGTGGAATACCCCAGCATGCGCTTGAAATTCGTTTGCGCAATCGCCGTGAGGTTGCCCACCACCAGCGAAAGAACCGCCAGAATCGCCAGCATGGGCTCCCACGCAGGCGCCAGTAGCGGCAGGGCATCGCCGAGCAGCCGCACGGTAATGGCAAATGCCGCCAGCTTGGGCGCGGCACCCACCAGCAGGGTGATGGGTGTGGGCGCTCCCTGATAGACGTCGGGTATCCACATGTGGAACGGCGCGGCGCCCAGCTTGAAGCCCAAGCCGGCCACGATGAACACCAGACCGAATACCAGCACGAGCTCGAGTTCTGGCATCACCGCAATGGCCTGGGCGATGCCTTGCAGGTTGAGCGTGCCCGTGGCGCCGTAGAGCATCGACATCCCGTAGAGCAGGAAACCCGACGACAAAGCGCCCAGCACGAAGTATTTCATGGCCGCCTCGACGGCGACAAAATGTTCACGCCGCAGGGCCACCAGCGCATAGAGCGCCAGCGACATCATCTCGAGACCGAGGAATATCGTGATGAGATTGTCGGCAGAAATCATCACCATCTGCCCGAGCGTGGACAGCAAGGCGAGCACATAGAGCTCACCGCCACGGCTGAGCATATCGCGCGCCGAGGCGTAGCGATGCCCGTAGGCCAGGGTGACCATCACGGCAATATAGACCGCGAGCTTGAGCAGATGCGATAGCCCGTCGACCACATACAGCCCGTGGAAGGTGACGCCGGTGACGCCGCTTTGCCACTGCCAGGCAGTGACCACGAACAAAAGGGCCAGAGTTCCCTGGGTAAGCCCGTAGGTAACCGTGCGGGATTCGTCGGGCAAAAAGGCATCGAGAAGCAGAATCACGCAGGCGGCAACCAGCAGCAGGATTTCCGGGGCGGCCAACGCGAAATGAAGATTATTGACTAGCATGGTGGGTTACGCGGAAATCACAGTTTGGAAACGGCCACATGATCCAGCAGCGCCTGCACTGACGCATGCATCACGTCGGTGAAGGGCTTCGGATAAATGCCCATGAACAACACGGCGATGGCCAACAGGCCCAGAATGAGAACTTCGCGCGAGTTGACGTCGACCAGAGCTCGCACGTGTTCGTTGGCCACTTCGCCAAAAAACACGCGCTTGATCATCCAGAGCGAGTAGCTGGCAGCCAGAATGAGAGAGGTGGCCGCCAGCAGACCCACCCAGAAGTTGTATTCCACCGCGCCCAGGATCACCAGGAACTCGCCCACAAAACCACTGGTGGCGGGCAAGCCGGCGTTGGCCATGGCAAACAACACGGCGAAGGCCGTGAAACGCGGCATCACGTTCACCACGCCGCCGTAGTCGGCGATGGCGCGTGTGTGCATGCGGTCGTAGAGCACACCGATCACGAAGAACATCGCGCCCGACACAAAGCCGTGCGAGATCATCTGCACAATGGCGCCTTGCATGCCGGCGGTATTGAAGACAAAGAAGCCCAGCGTGACGAAGCCCATGTGCGCCACCGACGAATAAGCGACGAGCTTCTTCATGTCGCTCTGCACGATGGCCACCAAACCGATGTAGATCACCGCAATGAGCGAGAGCGTGATCATCAGCCACGACAGGGTATGGGCCGCGTCGGGCGTGATCGGCAGCGAAAAGCGCAAAAAGCCATAAGCGCCCAGCTTCAGCATGATCGCCGCCAGCACGATCGAGCCCCCGGTGGGAGCTTCCACGTGTGCATCGGGCAGCCAGGTGTGCACCGGCCACATCGGCACCTTGACGGCAAACGCCAGCAGCATCGCGAGGAATATCAAGATCTGCGGCGTGTGCCCCAGCGGCAGCTGGTGCCAGGTGAGCACGTCGAACGAACCGCCGGCCACGTTGAAGAGGTAGACAAAGGCCACCAGCATCAGCAGCGAGCCAAGCAGCGTATAGAGAAAGAACTTGAAGGCGGCATAGACCCGGTTGGGGCCGCCCCACACGCCGATGATGATGTACATCGGAATCAGTGTGGCTTCGAAGAAGAAATAGAACAGCAGGCCATCCAGGGCGGCAAAGACACCGACCATCAAGCCCGACAGAATAAGGAAGGAGCCGAAATACTGCCCTACCCGCTGGGTGATCACCTGCCAGCCGGCGAGCACCACGATGATGGTGATGAAGGCTGTGAGCAGTACAAACCACAGCGAGATGCCATCCACACCCAGGTGGTAATACACCGAGAGGGCCTGAATCCATTCCACCCTTTCGACGAACTGCATGTCGGCCGTGCTCGCATCGAAGCCGAAATACACTGGAAGCGTGACCAGAAAACCGAGCACCGAACCCGCCAGCGCGAGCAGTCGCGCGCCCTGCGGATTGTCATCACGGCCCAGCAGCATCACCAGCACACCGAAAACAACCGGTACGAAGATTGCCAGCGTCAGCCAGGGAAAAGAAGATTGCACCATGTCGCCTGCCATCGTCGATTAAATCAGTACAAAGAGGGTTAGGAGCGCCAGAATGCCGACGATCATGGCAAAGGCGTAGTGGTAGATGTAGCCAGACTGCAGATGGCGTGACACTCCGGCCACCCATCCCACCACGCGTGCACTGCCGTTGACCACCAGGCCGTCGATGAAGGCCCCGTCGCCGCCGCGCCACAGGCCACGGCCCAACGCACGCGCGCCACGAGCCATCACGTTCTCGTAGAACCAGTCGACGTAGTACTTGTTCTCGAGAATGTTGAGCAGGCCACCGAGATTGCGCCGTATGGCGGCGCCACTCTGGGGTCGGTGCAGGCAGGTGTACCAGGCTATGACGAAGCCGAGCACCACCAGCCAGAACGGCACGGTGAGAATGGCGTGAATGCCGTAAGGCAACCAACCTTCGAAGCTGCCGGCCAGGGTAGCCATGGCAGGGTGACTGGGGAACACTTCGATCACGCCAGCAAAGAAGGGACCGAACAGCATGGGCTCCACTGCGATCGCGCCGATGATGACCGACGGGATCGCCAGCAGCACCAGCGGCAAGGTAACCACCCAGGGCGACTCCTTGGGCCGGCTGCTGTGATGGGCGCCGTGCTGTGCCGCGTCGGTGGCGGTGGACTCGCCCGCTTCGCTGTTGAATCGTTCCTTGCCATGAAACACGAGGAAATACACGCGGAACGAATACAGCGCCGTGACCAGCACGCCAATCAAGGTGGCGTAATAGCCAAAGCTGGCGCCCCACACGTTGGCGGCGTGGGCCGCTTCGATGATGTGCTCCTTCGAGTAGTAGCCCGAGAAGAAAGGTGTGCCCACCAGCGCCAGCGTGCCGATCAGGAAAGTGATCCAGGTGATGGGCATGTAGCGCCGCAGGCCTCCCATATTGCGGATGTCCTGGTCGTGGTGCAGCGCGATGATCACCGAGCCGGCGCCCAGGAACAACAGGGCCTTGAAGAAGGCATGGGTCATGAGGTGGAAGATCGCCACCGAATAGGCCGAGGCGCCCAGGGCCACGGTCATGTAACCCAACTGCGAAAGCGTGGAATAGGCGATCACGCGTTTGATGTCGTATTGGATGATGCCCAGAATGCCCAGGAAGAGCGCGCCGATGGCGCCCACCACGATCATCAGTGACAGCGCCGTATTCGAGTATTCGAACACCGGCGAAAAGCGCGCCACCATGAAGATGCCCGCCGTGACCATGGTGGCCGCGTGAATGAGGGCAGAAATAGGCGTGGGGCCTTCCATGGAATCAGGCAACCAGGCGTGCAACGGTACCTGCGCCGACTTGCCCGCGGCCCCCACGAACAGTGCGATACATGCCACGGTGAGCAGAGCCCAGTCGGTACCCGGCAGTGTCAACTGCGACAGCGCTTCTGCCTGGCCGAACACTTCACCGTAGTTCAGCGAACCCGTGTAGGCAAAGAGCAGGCCGATACCCAGAATGAAGCCGAAGTCGCCCACCCGGTTCACCAGGAAGGCCTTGAGGTTGGCAAACACGGCAGTGGGACGCTTGTACCAGAAACCAATCAGCAGGTACGACACCAGGCCTACGGCTTCCCAACCGAAGAACAGCTGCAGCATATTGTTCGCCATCACCAGCATCAGCATCGAGAAGGTGAACAGCGAGATATACGAGAAGAAGCGCTGATAGCCTGGATCGTCGGCCATGTAGCCGATGGTGTAGATGTGCACCATCAACGACACGGAGGTCACCACCACCATCATCAAGGCGGTGAGCGTGTCGATCAGAAAGCCGATCTCGATCTGGATGTTGCCCACCAGCGACCAGGTGTATACCGTGCCTTCGAATGTCGTGCCGCCAAGCGCCTGCGCGAACACCACGAAGGAACCAAGGGTGGACAGCAGCACGCCAGCGATGGTGATGGTGTGCGACGCACGTCGACCCAACACCGCCCGACCCAGCAGAAACTGAGTGCCCAGCAGGCCAGCCACCAGTGCGCTCACGAGTGGCGCGAACGCGATCAGAAGATAGAGAGAGGGGACGCCAGTATTCATATGTTTCGTGTCCGCCCGTCAGCCCTTGAGCTGGTCGAGTTCGTCAACGTTGATGGTGTCGATGCTGCGGAACAACAGCACCAGAATTGCCAGACCAATAGCCGCTTCGGCCGCTGCCACCGTGAGGATGAAGAAGACGAAGACCTGACCGTGGATGTCGCCACTCCAGGCCGAGAACGCCACGAAGTTCATATTCACGGCCAGCAATACCAGCTCGCTGCACATCAACAGAATGATGAGGTTGCGGCGGTTCCAGAAAATGCCGAACACCCCCAGGGCGAACAGAATGGCGCCCAGCACCAGATAATGAGCAAGTGTGAGTGTCATTGGGAATCTCCGGAGGCGTCGTGGCCTTGGCTACTGCGGTCAACGCGACGATCCGTACGGGCCGGCATCTGGATGAGACGCAGACGATCGCTGGGCTGTGCGCGCAGCTGCTCCGACGGAATGGTGCGCTTGACGTCGGTGCGGCGACGCAAGGCGAGAGAGATCGCCGCCACCATGCCCACCAGCAACAGCACCGCACTGATCTGCACCGCGAAGACGTAATCGGTATACATGGTTTCGCCAATGGCGCGAGTGCTGTTGAAGTCGGCCGGCGGTTGCGGCAGCGGACGTGACGGATCCCACCAGGTATGGATCAGCACGAATGCCATCTCGGCAACCATGATGGCGGCGATGACCAGCCCCAGCGGCAGATAGGTGCGCACGCCTGCGGCCATCTGTTCGACGTTCACGTCGACCATCATGACCACGAACAGGAAGAGCACCATCACCGCGCCCACATACACCAGCACCAGGAGGAGCCCCAGGAACTCGGTGTGTATCAGTATCCAGAGCATCGAGGCCGTGAAGAACGACAGCACCAGATGCATGGCGGCGGTGACCGGGTTGCGCGACGTAACCGTGCGGAAGGCAGCGATGATGAGTACCGCCGCAAACAGATAGAACAGGAGTGTGGTGACGATCATAGTGTGAGCGGCTCAGCGGTAACGGGCATCTTGGGCGCGGTTGCGGGCGATGTCCTCTTCGTAACGATCACCCACCGCCAACAGCATTTCTTTGGTGAAATAGAGATCGCCACGTTTCTCGCCGTGGTACTCATGAATGTGGGTTTCAACGATGGAATCCACCGGACAGCTTTCTTCGCACAGACCACAGAAGATGCACTTGGTGAGATCGATGTCGTAGCGCGTGGTGCGACGCGTACCGTCTTCGCGCTCGTGGGATTCGATCGTGATCGCCACGGCCGGGCACACTACTTCGCACAGCTTGCAAGCGATGCAGCGTTCTTCGCCGTTGGGATAGCGGCGCAAGGCATGCAAGCCGCGGAAGCGCGGTGAAGCCGGGGTTTTTTCTTCCGGGTAATGCTGGGTGACCTTGCGCGCAAAAAGATATTTGCCGGTAAGGCGCATTCCTTTGAGCAGCTCGGTCAGCATCAAACTACCGAGAAAATCCTTGATGGCTGTAGACATGTTGATTTCCTGCGTTGGCATTGGGCGCGAGCGCTCAATGCGTCCAGATGTTGAACGGGGTCTGCATCCAGATGGCCAGTACGATCAGCCAGACCAGCGTGAGCGGAATGAAGATCTTCCAGCCCAGACGCATGATCTGGTCGTAGCGATAACGTGGGAACGACGCGCGGAACCAGATGAAGAGCGACACCACGAACAGCGTTTTGAGGAAAAGCCAGAACCAGCCTGGTATCCAGGTGAACGGTGCGAACCCAAGGGGAGAATCCCAACCGCCCAGAAACATGACGGACGCCAGCGCCGACAACAGGATCATGTTGGCGTACTCGGCCAGGAAGAAGAGCGCAAAGCCCATGCCTGAGTATTCCACCATATGCCCGGCCACGATCTCGGATTCACCCTCGACCACGTCGAAGGGGTGACGGTTGGTTTCGGCAACCGCGGAAATCACATAGATCACGAACAGCGGCAGCAGCGGCAGCCAGTTCCAGGACAGGAAGTTGAGCCCGATGTCGGCGAAGGTGCCGCGCAACTGCACGTGCACGATCTCGCTCAGATTGAGGCTACCCGACACCAGCAACACCGCCACCAGCACAAAACCGATGGCCAGCTCGTAGGAGAGCATCTGGGCCGAGGCCCGCATGGCGCCCAAAAACGCATACTTGGAGTTGGAAGCCCAACCTGCCACGATCACGCCATACACACCTACCGAAGTGATCGCGAGTATGTAGAGCAGACCGGCGTTGACGTTGGCCAACACCAGATCGGGGCCGAACGGAATTACCGCCCAGGCGGCAAAGGCAGGCATCAGCACCACCATGGGCGCCACCACGTAGAGCACGGGGTTGGCCTGTGAGGGCCGGATGACTTCCTTGAGCAGCAGCTTGAGCACGTCGGCAAAAGCCTGCAAGAGACCGAAGGGACCCACACGGTTGGGTCCTTTGCGCTGATGCATGGCGCCGATCAGCTTGCGCTCCCAGTAGGTGAGGTAAGCCACCGACAGGATGAGCGGCACCAGAATGCAGATGATGCCGAGCAAAATCCACACCACCGGCCACACATACGGACCCAGCAGCGACTCACCCCATTGCTGAAACGTGTCAAGCATCACAGCTGCTCCACGGTGAGGACATCGAAAGCGCTGCCCAATGCCAGGGTGGCGGGATGGGCAGCAGCCACACGAATGGCGCCATCGGGCACCGTGACGTCGAGCTCGAGCTCGAGTTCGGCATGGCCATCGGCATCGGTGTGAGACAGTTTCACCCGACGCCCGGCCTCAAGCCCCAGGCGCGAGGCCGTGGCGGCGTTGATCCGGGCGCGCGGAACCCGCGAAACCGGCATGGCCTGCAACGATTCGGCCCGCCGCACGATGGGATCGGAGAAATAGATGGGCACATCGGCCACCCGCTCCAGGGTGTGACCACTGAACTCCGCGACCTGTGGCAACTCGTCGAGCGCCACCGACACCTGGTTGTTGAGGCGTTCGCCAAGAGTTCCCAATACCGCGTCGCGCACGGCTTCAGAGGTTTCTTCGTCGAAGCCTTCGAGGTGCAGCACATTGCCCAACACTCGCAACACTTTCCAGGCCGGGCGGCTCTCACCCTTGCTGGGCGCCACGCCCTTGAAGCTTTGCGCCACACCAGCCAGGTTCACGAAGGTACCGGAGGTTTCCGTGAACGGCCCCACCGGCAGAATAACGTGCGCCCACGACTCCGCCGCAGAACGGTAAGGCACCAGGGCAACGTTGAACTGCGCGGCCTGCAGTGCCGCCAACGCGGCGGCACCATTGTCGGCGTCGAGGGCAGGCTCGGCGTGCAGCACCACATAGGCCTTGAGCGGATTGGCCAGCATGGCCTGGGCGTTCTTGCCGCCACGCTCGGGCACGGCGCGGGCTACATAGCCGCCCACGGCGTTGCCACCTTCGGGCCAGAAGCCCAGGGTGCCGCCACAGCGCGCGGCGATTTGCTGCCCGAGCGCCGCCAACACCGTGGCCTGCGGCGAATTCTGGGCCTGGGCCCCCAACCAGATGGCCACGCGCTCGCCCGAAGCCAGACTGGCCGCCATTTCGCGCGCGGCATCGCTGGGCTCGACATTGGCGAGACTCTCGGGCAAGCCGGCGTCGGCAGCGCCACCCAGCGCCACCAGCACCTCCGCCAAGGTTTGTGCCAGCGCGGTGGGTGTGACAGTGAGGCGACCCGCCAGCGGCAGCAGAAGGTCGTCGGCGGCGGTGTCGATGGCGAACACCTGAGTGCCCTGCTTGGCAGCCTGACGCAGGCGCTGAGTGAGCAAGGGCTGCTCGGCCCGCGGGAAGGCGCCGACCAACAGCACACGATCGAGCTCGGCCACGTCGGCCACCGCCATGCCCAGCCAGGGCGCACCCGTGCGAGCGGCATCCCAGTTGGCGTCGGTGTGCCGCAGACGGAAGTCGATGTTGTCGGAACCGAGCGCGCGCATCAGTCGCGCGAGCAAGGCGAATTCTTCGGTGGTAGACCAGGGCGCAGCCAGCGCGCCAATCTGGGTGGCGCCAAAGTTCTCGCGCACCTGCCCCAGACCTTCGGCCACGGCCTTGAGTGCCTCCGGCCAGGTAGCGGTCTGCCAGCTGCCGTCGGCTTGTCGGATCAACGGTGTGCTCAGGCGATCTTCGCTGTGCAGCCCTTCGTAGGAGAAACGGTCACGGTCGGAAATCCAGCACTCGTTGACGTCTTCGTTCTCGTAGGGAACCACACGCAGCACGGTGTCGTTCTTGACTTGCACCACCAGATTGGCGCCCAGGCTGTCGTGCGGGCTCACCGATCGACGGCGCGCCAGCTCCCAGGTGCGGGCCTGATAGCGGAAGGGTTTGGACGTGAGCGCACCCACCGGGCAGATGTCGATCATATTGCCGGACAGCTCCGACTCGACCGCCTGGCCCACGAAAGTGGTGATTTCGGAATGCTCGCCACGATGCACCATGCCGAGCTCCATGATGCCGCCGATCTCCTGGCCAAAGCGCACACAGCGGGTGCAATGGATGCAGCGCTCCATTTCTTCGGCCGAGATCAGCGGACCCATCTGCTTGTGGAAAACCACACGCTTTTCTTCGCGATAGCGCGAACCCGAGGCGCCGTAGCCCACAGCGAGATCCTGCAACTGACACTCACCACCCTGATCGCAGATGGGGCAATCGAGGGGGTGGTTGATCAGCAGGAATTCCATCACGCTCTTCTGGGCGTCGATAGCGCGCTGCGACTTGGTATGCACGACCATGCCGTTGCTCACCGGCGTGGCACAGGCAGGCAGCGCCTTGGGGGCTTTCTCGACTTCCACCAGACACATGCGGCAGTTGGCGGCAATCGACAATTTTTTGTGATAGCAGAAGTGCGGGATATAGATACCGAGTTCGTCGGCCGCATGCATGACCATGCTGCCCTCGGGAACCTCAACCGCCTTGCCGTCGATGGTAAGTTCAACCATTTACAGATACTCCGGAACCACGCACTGCTTGTGTTCGATGTGGTGCGCGAATTCGTCGCGGAAATGTTTGACGAAGCTGCGCACCGGCATGGCCGCCGCATCGCCCAGGGCGCAGATGGTGCGCCCCATGATGTTCTCGGCCACGTTGTCGAGGAGTTCGAGATCTTCGGCTCGACCCTGGCCGTGCTCGATACGATGCACCATGCGATAGAGCCACCCCGTGCCTTCGCGGCAGGGTGTGCACTGACCACAGCTTTCTTCGAAATAGAAGTACGACAGACGCATGAGTGACTTGACCATGCAGCGCGAGTCGTCCATGACAATCACGGCGCCCGATCCCAGCATGGAGCCCGCTTTGGCGATGGAATCGAAATCCATCGTGCAGCCCATCATGAGATCGGCCGGCAGCACGGGCGCACTCGAGCCACCCGGAATCACGGCTTTGAGCTTGCGGCCGGCACGCACACCCCCCGCCAGCTCCAGCAATTTGGGGAACGGCGTGCCCAACGGCACTTCGAAGTTGCCGGGTCGTTCGACATCACCCGACACCGAAAACAGTTTGGTGCCCCCGTTATTGGGTAGACCCACATCGAGGAAGGCCTGGCCGCCATGACGGATGATCCAGGGCACCGCAGCGAAGGTTTCGGTGTTGTTGACCGTGGTGGGCTTGCCGTACAGGCCGAAGCTGGCCGGGAACGGCGGCTTGAAGCGCGGCTGCCCCTTTTTACCTTCGAGCGACTCGAGCAAAGCGGTTTCTTCGCCGCAGATATAGGCCCCCCAACCATGGAAGGCATGCAGCTGGAAGTTGAAGCCGGAGCCCAAGATGTTGTCGCCCAGAAAGCCGGCCGCCCTCGCCTCTTCAAGCGCCTCTTCGAAACGCTCGTAGGCCTCCCAGATCTCGCCGTGGATGTAGTTGTAGCCCACAGTGATGCCCATGGCGTAGGCCGCAATGGCCATGCCTTCGATCACGATATGCGGGTTGTAGCGCAGAATATCGCGGTCTTTGAAAGTGCCAGGCTCGCCTTCGTCGGAGTTGCACACCAGGTACTTCTGACCGTCGAAGTCGCGCGGCATGAAGCTCCACTTGAGCCCCGTAGGGAAGCCCGCCCCGCCGCGACCGCGCAGCGCCGAGGTTTTGAGCTCGGCAATGACGTCGTCGGGCGACATCCCGCCGGTGAGTACCTTGCGCAGCGCTTCGTAGCCACCACGTTGCACGTAGTCTTGCAGATGCCAGTTGCTGCCGTTGAGATCGGCCATGATCTGCGGCTGGATATGAAGATCGTGCAGACCGGGATTGAGCAGTTGCTCGGTTTGACTCATTGAGCACCTCCGTCGGCCTGAAGCTCGTCGAGCAATGCGTTGATTCGCTCGTCATTCATTTGGACGCACATGCGCTTGTTGTTGACGAGCAGCACCGGGGCGTCGCCACAGGAGCCCATGCACTCGCCCTCTTTCAGCGTGAAGGCGCCGTCGGGCGTGGTTTCGTTGAAATCTATGCCCAGGCGCTCCTTGATGGTTTCGACCACCGTCATGGCGTCGCGCAAGGCACAGGACAAGTTGGTGCACACCGTGATCTTGTGGCGCCCCACAGGCTCGGTGTCGAACATGTCGTAGAAGGTTGCCACTTCCTGGACGGCAATGGCAGGCACACGCAAGTAGCGCGCCACGTCGTCGATGACCTCGGTAGAGATCCAGCCCTTTTCATCTTGGGCAATGGCAAGCGCCGCGATTGCGGCGGACAGGCGCTGATCGGGCGGGAACTTGGTGAGTTCCCGATCGATCTTGCGATAGGCTTGCTCAGACAACAGCGTCATATCGATTCCTGATGATTCGGTGCTCAACGATCGATCTCGCCAAACACGATGTCCTGCGTACCGATGAGTGTGACCGCATCGGCAATCATGTGACCGCGCGCCATTTCATCGAGCGCCTGCAGGTGGACGAAGCCCGGTGCGCGAATTTTGAGTCGGTAGGGCTTGTTGGCCCCGTCGGAAACAAGGTAAATGCCGAACTCGCCCTTGGGATGTTCGATGGCGGAGTAGGCCTCGCCCTCAGGCACATGCATGCCCTCGGAGAAGAGCTTGAAATGGTGAATCAGCTCTTCCATGTTCGACTTCATCTTGGCACGCGGCGGCGGCGCCACTTTGTAGTTGTCGACAATCACCGGCCCTGGGTTCTTGCGCAGCCAATCGATGCACTGCCGGATGATGCGATTGCTCTGACGCATCTCTTCGACGCGCACCAGATAGCGGTCGTAACAGTCGCCATTGCGCCCCACCGGCACGTCGAAGTCGATACGGTCGTACACCTCATAGGGCTGGTTCTTGCGCAAGTCCCAGGCCACCCCCGAGCCACGCAGCATGGGCCCGGTGAAGCCAAGCGCCTTGGCGCGCTCCGGTTCGACAATACCCACATCCACCAGCCGCTGCTTCCAGATTCGGTTATCGGTGAGCAGGGTTTCGTACTCGTCGATGCAGTGCGGGAAACGTTCGGTGAAGTCTTCAAGAAAATCGAGCAGCGACCCTGAACGGGCTTCGTTCATGGCGTCGAGCTCTTTTTTCTTGC
>JAJUJN010000406.1 GCA_029265335.1 Alcaligenaceae bacterium | reverse complement strand
CTCAAGGAGCGGGGGCTGGCGGTCCAGGCCCTCCAGGACTACCACCGCGGCCTGCCGGCGCTCCAGCCGGCGGCCCGCGCGAGTGCCGGTCAGCCGATGAACCCCAAGACATCCGCCCTGAACGGGGCCGGCGGACGGAGCGCACCATGACGGAGTGTGCAGACAAACCACGCGAGGCTCGTCACGGGTATCGATGCTGTGAATGTCGTCGGGCATGAGGGCAATGGCTTTGCCAGTCGTAACGGCAAGTTCGCCTCGGGCAAGCAAGTCGGCGTCGGCGTTCTGTTCGTAGAAGGTATTGAGTTCTGTGCCTTCCACGCCAGCGATCACTGCCCAGGTTGTGTGGTCGTGTGGGGGCGACTTCACTCTCGGTCCACAGACGTTCACGTAGAGCGCATAGCCGCCATCGTCGTCTTCGTGCAACACGTAAAGACGGCCTTGCCCTTCAGGGACTGTGGGGAAGGCGGACGCGTTCTGTAGTTCCGGATGAGTGGCAAGGCGAATGAGTTCTTCACGCACCGAAGCCAGGCTTTGACGGTTGAGCCCGCGGTTGTGAAGGGTCAGACGGGTACGCTCGACCAGAGCCTGTGCGTCTTCAAGCAGCGAGTTGGGCATATCGATACTCCGGTAATTTATGAAGGGGCGTGCAGACGTTTCAGGCCAGCCTTGAGGTCGGCGATCATGTCGTTCGCGTTTTCCAGGCCCACATGCAGGCGCAGGTAAGCCGCATCCGGTGCGATGGCTTGGCCTCGTGATTGCTCTGGCGCCACAGGAAACACCAGGCTTTCGAAGCCACCCCAAGAGCCGCCCAGACGAAAAACTTGCATGGCATCCACCATTTGACGCAGGTTATCCCGCGAATAACCGTGGCGCAGCCAGACAGCCATGAGCCCGCTTGCTCCGCTGAAATCTCGACGCCAAAGCTCATATCCTGCGTCGCCCGGCAAGGGCGGGTAGGCCACACGTTGGACTTCGGGTTGCTCCTGCAGCCACTGCGCGACCAATAGAGCGTTCTCGGCATGTCGTTGCAAGCGCACACCCATGGTGCGCAAGCCGCGGGAGGCCAGCCACGCATCGTCGGGGCTCACGCAGATACCCAGACTGGTGAGTGCGGTTGCTACGTACGGCCAGGCCGACTCGGTGCAGGCGATGGTGCCTATCATGGCGTCGGAATGGCCCACGAGATACTTGGTGCCGGATTGCAGCGCGACATCCACACCGTGGGCCAATGGTTGAAAGGCCAGGGGTGTTGCCCATGTGTTGTCGGCCAAAGTGATGATGCCGCGCTCGCGACAAATTGCGGTGATGGCTGGGATGTCCTGGATCTCGAAGGTGAGTGAGCCGGGAGATTCCAGATACACCACCCGGGTGTTTTTGCGCAGCAGCCTTCGTAGGGCGGCAAGGTCGTTGGGAACGTAGAAATCGGTAACTACACCGCGCTCAGCCAAAAACTCGGTGGCAAAGCGGCGCGCCGGTCCGTAAACACTGTCGGGCATCAATAAGTGATCGCCCGGGCGCAGAAAAGCCTGCAAAGCTGTGGTGATCGCCGATAGCCCGCTAGGGGTGAGAGCTGCGGCATAGGCCCCTTCGATCTCGGCGATGGCGAGCTCGAGATCGAAAGTGGTGGGAGTGCCGTAGCGACCATAGGTGAGAGTATGGCGTTCGTGATCTTTGCCCACATCGAACTCGGCCAAATTCTCGAACACAATAGTGGAGGCACGATAGACCGGAGTATTGACCGGGCCGGTGTGGGGTCTGCCTGCTTGGATGACGCGGGTTTCAGGGTTCATGTTGGACGAGCTTTGCAGCCGAAATTGGGAAGGGGCGGCTCAACCGCCAAGATAAGCGCGGCGGATGCGGGGATCGTTGGCCATCTCGGCCGCAGGCCCGGCGGCGATCAGACAGCCCAGCTCCAGCACCCAAACTGCCTGAGAGATTGCGATGGCTCCGGCAGTGTTCTGCTCTACGATCAGCACCGTGACACCCTCATCGCGGATCTGGGTGATGGCTTCAAATACCTCCATCATGGTCTTGGGTGACAGTCCCAGCGAGGGCTCATCAAGCAACAGGAGACGCGGAGCTTGGGCGAGCACCATGGCCATCTCCAATACCTGCTGTTCGCCGCCGCTGAGGTTGCCAGCGGGAACTTTCAAGCGCTTTCGCAGCAAAGGAAAGGTGTTGAGTGCGCGCTCCAGCGCCGCGGTCCTTTCTTGCCGAGGCAATAGGTGTGCGCCCATGTGAAGATTCTCGCGCACTGTCATTCCCATGAAGTTGCATCGACCTTGAGGAACAAAACCAATGCCACGTCGTTGACGCTGACTCCAATCGAGGGTTGAGATGTCTTCGCCATTGAGGCGGACACTGCCCCGGTGGCGGCGCAATTCGCCGAAGATG
>JAJUJN010000246.1 GCA_029265335.1 Alcaligenaceae bacterium | reverse complement strand
GCCGTTCATGAAGATCTGCGGTGCGGTCAGGTTGCCGCTGACGGCGCCCAGGACCTTGCCGCGTTCTTTGTGCTCCAGCGGCACTTCGATGTAGTCGTAGCCTTTTTGCTTGAGCAACCCCTTGGCCTCGGTGCAGAAGGGGCAACCCGGCTTGGTGAACACCACAACCTGGTCGGGCTTCTTGGCGTTGGGGTTGATGTAATCGAGCATGGTGTCGGCGTCGGAGACCTCGAAAGGATCGCCTTCGACCTCGGGTTCGATGAACATCTTCTCTACCACGCCGTCTTTCACCAGCATCGAATAGCGCCAGCTACGCTTGCCGAAGCCGAGGTCGTTCTTGTCGACCAGCATGCCCATACCAGCGGTGAATTCACCGTTGCCATCGGGGATCATGGTGATGTTCTCGGACTCCTGATCTTTCGCCCATTCGTTCATGACGAAAGTGTCGTTGACCGACACGCAAAGGATGTCGTCGACGCCATTCGCTTTGAACGCAGGCGCCAGCTCGTTGTAGCGCGGCAGGTGCGTGGAAGAGCAAGTGGGCGTGAACGCACCCGGCAGCGAAAACACCACGACGGTCTTGCCTTTGAACAGGTCGTCGGTGGTGACGTCTTTCCAGTCGTTGTCGACACGGGTGCGGAAGGTGACGTTGGGAACGCGTTTGCCTTCGTGATTGGGTAAAGCCATGAGAATCTCCTTGGAATGAGTTCCGGGGGAAAAGAGGCGATGAGTTATCGCCTTTCTTGACTACCAGTATGACCGCAACCCGGCAATAAATCAAATCTATTATTCAAATTCAAGCAATAGCAACAACCTATCATGCGAGCGGAGTTGCGAACCCATAAGCGATGATACCAAGCCGGTCGCCACGGTTGGCAGGAAGTGAGGGCACCGGCATCCATCCATCGGTGCCGCGCTCAACGAAGTTGGGCACGCAGCCTTTGCAGTTCTTCGAGTAGATCGAGCGTGAGCGCGATGCCAGCCGCATTCAGACCGAGGTCGCGATGAAGGCGACGTGCCGTGCGCATGCGACGCAGCGCTTCGGCATCGAATCCCCACTGGGCCGGCTTGTCGCCGGTAGGCTCGAGCGCGCCTTCTATCACAAGCTCATACACCCAAGTCTCGGACACTTGCAGACTATCGCACAATTGCTGCAGAGAAACTTCGAAACGTTCGTCGAGTATGACACCCGTATGAATGTCACGCATGGTTCACCTCTTGATTCATTGACGCGGGTTGAAAGCGAGATCGCGCGCCATGGCCTGGTAGAGCTCGCGCGCCCGCGGGGTGTCGGCCGGAGGCAGCACCACCTTCAGCACAGCGTAGAGATCACCCGGAGGATTACCCGGCAGGCCCCTGCCCTTGAGACGGAGACGTCGACCGTTGGCCGAGCCCTCGGGCACACTCAATTGCACTGCACCGGAAGGCGTCTGAAACTCCACCTCGCCACCCAGAGCAAGCTCCCAGGGAGTGACCGGCACATCGACGGAGATGTCGCGACCGTCGAGCCGATAGCGCGGGTGCGGACGGATCACCACTTCGAGATAGAGGTCACCGGCGGGAGCCTGCACGCCCGGCCCGCCCTGCCCGGCCAATCGAATTTGCTGGCCTTCGCGCACTCCTGCCGGAATGCGGACGTCTAGCACCCGATCGCGCACAGTCCACTCGCCGGTGGCCGGATCGAGCTCTGGGCTCTGCAGCTGCAACTGGCGAGTGCCGCCGTGGAAGGCCTCTTCGAGCGAGATCTCGATGCGGGCGTGCTGGTCGCGCCCGGGCATGCGAAAACCGTCTTGAGCAGCGCCGCGTGGTCGCGAGGCTCGTGCGCCCCGCCCGAAAATGGATTCGAAAAAATCGCTGAACTGGGCGGTTTCTTCTTCGCTGAACTGCTGTGAACGGAAGCCGCCATGAGTTTGACCGGGCGGTGGCCGGAATTCTTCGCCAGCGCGCCAGTTGGCGCCCAGCCGATCATAGGCTTCGCGCTTTTCGGGGTCGGAAAGCACGGCGTATGCCTCGCCCACTTCCTTGAACTTGGCCTCGGCGTCGCTTTCTTGGCTCACGTCGGGGTGATAACGACGGGCCAATTTGCGATAGGCCTTTTTGATGTCGTCGGGGCTGGCGTCGCGCGCCACGCCCAAGGTTTGATAGTAATCCCTGAATTCCACGTTGCTGATCCTCTCGCGCTGTCCGGCGCGTGCGGGTGCTCGGGTAGCGCCCTGGGCGCATCCACGGAGGGCACGCTACCCCACGTCCCTTTATATCGTGATGCTCGCCGCTATTTCCAGCCCCGGCAACGAAAATCGCGCCCGAAGGCGCGATTTTCAAGATATCAAGTGGAACGAGAGAGCGTTGGATCAGGCTCGGCGAGCCGCTGCCGCCCGGTCGTCACGCCGCGAGTTCCAGCGTGGTTTGTCCTGATTGCGTGCGGGCTCGGAACGACCACCCGGGCGGGCTCTGAAGCCGGGCTTGCCACCCGGTGCGCGACGCGGTTTGCCGGCGCCTGGGCGTGGCGTACGCTGGGGCTCGAGACCGGCCACGATCTGTGGCGGCAATGATTGCCCAGTGAACTGCTCGATGCGGCGGATCTTGTGGCGCTCGCCATGAACCGCCAATGTAAACGCCCGACCGCTGCGACCCGCGCGTCCTGTACGACCAATGCGGTGCACGTAGTCTTCAGCCTGCATGGGCAGGTCGAAGTTGACCACATGGCTGATGCCTTGAACGTCGATACCACGAGCGGCTACGTCGGTGGCCACCAGCATCTGCACCTGACCACGCTGCAAACGGGTGATGGTGCGGTTGCGCTGACGCTGATTCATATCGCCATGCAGCGCTGCCGCCATGAAGCCCTGCTCGCTCAACCGGCCGGCGAGGTCGTCGGCCGCGCGCTTGGTGGACGTAAAGATGATGGCCTGTTTGAGATCCACGTCGCGCAGCAAATGATCCAACAATTTGGACTTATGGGCAAAATCGTCGGCGTAGAGCAGATTCTGCTCAATGTGAGTATGTCGTTCGCGCGGACGGGCCATTTCAATGCGCTGTGGCTCGCGCATCATGCGTGCAGCCAGGCTGGCCACTGTGCCATCGAGCGTTGCTGAGAAGAGCAGAGTCTGTCGCTGCGCTGGCGTCTGGGCAACGATGGCCTGGATGTCATCGATGAAGCCCATGTCGAGCATGCGATCGGCTTCGTCGAGCACCAGCGTCTGCACTTGCGAGAGGTCCACGCGGCGCGCTTGCAAATGATCCAGCAAACGACCCGGGGTGGCCACGATCACGTCGGGTCGACGCGACAGAATGCGGATCTGCGCCCCATAAGGCATGCCGCCCACCACCGTGGCAATGCTGCACTGACGCAAGCCGCGGGCGTAGGATCGGGTGGCATCGCTCACTTGCATGGCAAGCTCGCGTGTGGGTGTAAGAACCAGAATTTTTACCCCACGACCAGCGGGCTTCTCGGCCGTGTCGGCCAGCGCACGCTGCAGAGCGGGCAACATGAAGGCGGCGGTTTTGCCGCTCCCCGTTTGCGACGACACCATGAGGTCGTGGCCCTTCAGGGCCGCGGGAATCGCCGCAGCTTGCACCGGAGTGGCATCTTCAAAACCAAGGGTCTTGAGCGACGAGGTGAATACGGGCGAGAGGCCCAGAGATTCAAAAGACATGACTTTCCTTTCGCGACTTCGCGAGATGACAACGCCCTGGCCATGGCCGTATGCGGCTGGCGGCACTGGACGTTGCAGAAACGGAGCGACCGTTGCGCGGCGGCTCGTTCGGAGGGTGAGAGATCATCGGTGCCGACCGAAGAACCCCCGCCCCATTGCCGGCGAAAGGAAAGGTCAGATAACGATGCGGATAATGGCTGAAAAACAACAGCTAAAAAATGCCTGGTCAGCTTGCCCGAACACCATTGCCAAGTGCCATGAGCTTTTGGCAATGAACCTT
>JAJUJN010000529.1 GCA_029265335.1 Alcaligenaceae bacterium | reverse complement strand
CGGTCATCAGCTCAACCCGCACATCGTTCCAACCGATGTCGTGGGCGGTTTGCACCAAGGCCAGCACACGCTTGCGATTCATGGGGCGCTGCAATCCCTCGAGCACAGCTTCGTCGAGCTCGGGCAGCAGAAGATGCAGGCCGCGAAAGCCGATCTCGTGAAGGTCGGCGAGCCGCCGGGCGCTGAGGTAGCGTGGATCGGCGTTGAGCGAGGCCTGACACTCGCTGGCGAAATGGAACTGGCGACTGAGTTCGGCCCACAACAAGCGCAGGTGGCGGGTAGGCAGATAGTTGGGCGTGCCACCACTGAGGTGCAAGCGCAATACCGGGGTGGGAGAGGCGAGCTGCTCGGCCACCATGGTGGCCTCTTCGATGAGCCAGTTCACGTAGCGCTCGGCACGCTGCACGTCGTGGGTGATGATAGGCAGCCGGCTGCAATGCAGGCATTGGGTGCGGCAAAAAGGCACCTCGACGTTCAGACTGAGGGGCCGCAGGGTGCTGCCCGCGCGCGAGGACAGGGCTTGCGCGTACTGGGCGGCGCCGTAGGCTTCGCTGAAGTGATCGACCGCAGGATATTGCGCCGAATGTGGCAAGGCTGCCAGGCGTGCAGCCAGCACCGTGGCTTCGAGATTGGAATGGCTGACGTTCGCAGTGGCTTGAGGCATGTTGGTACTTTGCGTCAGAGTCCGCAGAGGGGTGTTGACTCAGATCAACGACTCGGGTAGATGGCCGAGTTGAATATGGTTAAATGGTGGCAGTAGTATCAATTTTTAAGCAGGATTTCATGGCTTTGAGCACGCGATCCACCATTCCGTTGCGTGACTGTTCTCCCGACTCTCCCACTTTGCGGGAAGCCGAGGTGGCTTGTTCGCAATGCAATTTGCGAGAGCTCTGTCTGCCCATGGGCCTCTCCGACGACGAACTTGCCAAGGTCGAAAGCCTGGTGCGCTTGCGTCGTACGCTGCGCAAAGGCGAGGCGTTGTTCAGGCATGGCGACGAATTCAATTCGCTGTACGCCATTCGCGTGGGCATGTTCAAAACGCGAGTCACGTCGCTCGATGGTCGCGACCAGGTCACCGGGTTTCAGATGGCCGGCGAAATCATGGGGCTCGACGGCATCGGCACGGGCGAGCATGCTTGCGACGCCCTTGCCCTCGAAGATTCCGAGGTGTGCGTGATTCCTTACGCTCGGCTATCCGAGCTGGCCCAGCAATTGCCCAGCCTCCAGCGTCACTTCCACCGCTTGATGAGTCGCGAAATCGTTCGCGAGCACGGGGTGATGCTGCTGCTGGGCGGAATGCGGGCCGAAGAGCGGGT
>JAJUJN010000256.1 GCA_029265335.1 Alcaligenaceae bacterium | reverse complement strand
CGGCCTCGCGAGGCAGAATGGGCGGCATCGACTGATTCCATAGTAGCTCGTCGTTGATGTGTTGATACACGTAACGGTGGATGTTGCGCAGTTCTTCCAACACTTTTTCGTCGTCGGATTCGGGCGCGGTCACGAACTCGAGCAGGGCTTCGGCGTAGTCGGTGGTGATATACGAATGGGTGAGGGCCGACCCCAGGGCAGGGGGATGCGGTGTGAGGGCCAAACGGCCCCGCGGGGTCACTCTCAGACTCTCTTTTTCGATACCGATGAGGCTGCTGCCCAGCAGCTGATCTTGCTGGGCATGGCTCAGTTCGTCCAGGCGACGGTTCAGCAGATCGCTCAAGGATGCACCTCGGGAAACAGTGCGACTGGTCTGCGATTTGGCCACAACGCAGATGGCAGGCGCCAATGAATTAAGAAAAGGATTGCAGGGTTATACACCAGCCAGCCAAGTCTCCAGGTCGATGTATACGGGTTTTGCCAGTTCCTGGGTTTCGTTGAGCAATTCATGCCAAGCGGATTCATACCAGCGCATGGCAATTTTGCCCGGCGGCGCAGCTTCGGCAAAGGCCTGGCTACCACGAGCATCTACCACGTGGTCGTCGCCAGCCACCAGCAAGAGTGTGCGCAAGCCAAGCTCAGGGGCTCTCTGCACCACCTGTGGGCCAGCGTCTGCAATCATCTGGGCCAACCGAGGGGTGACATAGCGATTGACCAGGGGATCCTGGGCATAGTTGGCAGCCACCACCTGATCGTGAGTGAGCCGGGGGTGCTTGCGCCGTTTCAGCAGCGGCAGCCGAGGGGCAAGGTGTCGCAAGCCTCGGAGCAGGCTGCGCGTGGCTTGCCGCAATGGCAGAGCGAAAGCGGGGCTGCACAGTACCAATCCGGCCAGAGGAATCTTGCCACGCAGGGCTACCTGGGCGGCTATCAGCCCGCCCATGCTGTGGCCCAATAGGATAGGAGGTTGGCCGATGTGTTCCGCAAACGCTGCGATGCTTTGTTCTGCATCGCGCACCAGATCGTCGTCGTGGCGAATCCAGGCTCTGGGCCCGCCGGAGCGGCCATGGCCACGGTGATCGTGGGCAGCCACCACCCAATCGCGTTCATTCAGCCATTCGGCTACGTGTTCGTATCGCCCTGCATACTCGCTCAAACCGTGCAGAAGATAGATTCCGCGGGCAGGCGCCCTGCTCGTGGGGGGCCAGCGATAGTTGGCCAAAGCAATGCCATCGTGAGCTTGCGTGATGGAAATCGGCGACAATTCCTTGTTCTCTCAAAACTGACTTCTTCGAACTTTTCCGAGCAACCATAGCATGTCGTTGCCTTTTAATTTTGCCATCGCGGCGGGCTCTCGCCGCTGGCAATTTCTCCTTCTTTCCGTTCTGCTTCTGGTCGGTTGCAGTCCCGCCCACGAATGGCGTGAGCTGCCGGCAGCCGATGGCGCGGTGCAAGTGACGTTCCCCGGCAAGCCCTCCACCGATTCACGGGATCTACCCATGGCCGGTCGGCTTGTTACGTTCAAAATATCGGCGGTAGAGGCTGCTGGCGCCACATTCGCCGTGGGGCACATGACACTGAAGCCCGAGGAATTGCAGCAGAGCGGCTTGCCCGAACTCACCGACGACGAGATCACCGACGCGTTGGTGCAAAGCCTGGTGCGGGGTTTCGATTCACAAGACGTGATCACCAGCGAGGTTGCCGTGCGACGGTTGCGCGCACCCACCGACACCGGCGCCACGGCTGTGGAAGTGTTAGCCGAACAGCCCGAAGGTTTGCGTCTGCTGGCCCGAGTGTTCCATCACCAAGATCAATGGATTCAGGTAGTGGCCGTGGGCCCCTCGTCACGGCTGGATACGGAAACCGCCCGTTGGTTTGTGGATAGCCTGCGCCTGCAATAAGGGGTAGATCGTTGTCTTGCCGCATTTTCTGGCAAGATGGAGCGTACTGTGCCATTTGCCATGGGTGGGCCGAATAGGCAAACCCCGCCCGTTATTCGTTGAGTCTCGCGTTCATGAATATTCTTTTCATCATCGATCCCCTGCCGTCGCTATCGGCCTATAAAGATACTTCTGTTGCCATGATGCAAGCGTTGCAGGATCGAGGGCACCACATCTGCGTGGCCTTGCAATCACAGCTTTATCTGGAGGGCGAGCGCGTGCGCGCGCGAGTGTTGCCCATCACCATCAAGCGCGACGCCGATCTTCACGGGCAAGACTGGTGGCAGGAAGGCGAACCGCAAACGCTGGCGCTGGCCGATCTCCACGCGGTAGTCATGCGCAAAGATCCTCCGTTCGATCTCGAATATCTCTACAGCACACATTTGCTCGATCGAGCCCAGGCGGAAGGCGCCCGCGTGTTCAACACCGGTGCGGCCATCCGAAACCATCCAGAAAAACTCGCCATTGCCGAATTTCCCGAGTTCACCACACCCACCCTGGTTACCAGCGACATGGATCGCCTCAAGGCCTTTCACGAAGCGCATGGCGATGTGGTGGTGAAACCCCTCGACGGCATGGGCGGCTCGGGTGTGTTTCGGATGCAGCCAGGTGAGGTCAACCGTGGCACCATTCTTGAGATGCTCACCGATCACGGTAGAGCCACCATCATGGCACAGCGCTACATTCCCGAGATCCGCGATGGCGACAAGCGCGTGATCATCATCGATGGCAAGCCTGTGCCGCATGTGTTGGCGCGCATTCCGCTGGCTGGCGAAACCCGTGGCAACCTCGCTGCCGGCGGCACCGGTGTGGCGCAGCCGCTCAATGATCATGACCGTGCCGTGGCCGAGGCCATCGGCGCCCGGCTCGCCCCGCGCGGCCTGATGCTGATCGGGCTCGACATGATTGGGCCGTACGTGACCGTAATCAACGTCACCAGCCCAACTTGTTTTGTTGAAATTACCCAGCAGACCGGCTTCGATGTTCCCGGCCATTTCGCCGAGGCCTTGCTGGCTGCAATCAGTTGATGTTTACATGAATGTTGGAATTGTGATCGTCGCGCACGCGCCCATGGCCAGCGCCCTTTATGCCGGCGGCGCGCATTGTTTTCCCGGCCAGAGCCGGGTGCTGCTGCACGACGTGGTCTTGAGCGAATCGCCTGAGCGCACTCGTCAGGTGATCCACGATCTCATCGAAGAGGCCGATACCGGCGCTGGTGTGCTGGTATTGGTAGATATTGTGGGTGCCTCGCCTTCCAATGCCGCCGAGGCCGCAGCACGTCAGGCGCGCGAGGCAGGTCATGCGGTCAGTCTGGTGGCTGGCGCCAACACCCCCATGTTGCTGCGTGCCATCACCTACCGCAGTCTTCCTCTGGCTGATGTCGTCGACCGCGTGCTGGCCGGAGGACACCAAGCCATACTTCGTATCGAACCATCCTAATAATCCTGATCGTGAGGCTTCGTTTTCCGCATGCCGTCCATCGATATCGTCATTACCAACAAGCTGGGTCTGCACGCACGGGCGTCCGCCAAACTCACCCAGCTGGCCAGCCGATTCACGAGTGATATCCATATCACCCGTGCGGACAAGCGCGTCAACGCCAAAAGCATCATGGGTGTCATGATGCTCGCTGCGGGCAAGGGTTCCACCGTCACCATCGATGCCGAAGGTCCCGATGCCGAGGAAGCCCTGGTGGCAATCGAAGCTCTCTTCAACGATAAGTTCGGTGAAGGTGAGTGAAGTGAAGAGCACGGCCATGCTGTCGCTGCACGGACTCGCTGCCTCCCGGGGCTATGCCATCGGGCGTGCCGTGGTCTTGAGCGCCGCGGCGCTCGAGGTCTCGCATTATCGTGTAGCGACCGAAGATATCGAGGCCGAATGTCAGCGTTTGTCGAGCGCCATCGACGCGCG
>JAJUJN010000356.1 GCA_029265335.1 Alcaligenaceae bacterium | reverse complement strand
CGCGCCGCCAAGTGGCGCAGGCTCGCATGCTCAAAGTGCAAGCCGAAGGTGCGGTGCGCGATGCCTATCAAGCCTTGATCGTGGCTACCGGTTTGCCGCCCACCACCCGCTTGCAAATCGCGCGCCAACCGGAACGACCCCTGCCGGAACACCTGCACGACGATGTTGAAGACCGCCTCGAAACCATTCTGGCGCGCCGCCCCGACGTGCTCGAAGCCTATGCTGCTGCCCAGGCGGCCCACACCGGCATCGACGCCGCCGAAGCGGCTTTCATGCCCAAAGTGTTTCTCACCGGTATTGCCGCCGTCACCAACAACCGCCTGAATGTGAATGGTCTGTCATTTCTCGGTCAGCCCGTGAGCACAGCCGGTGCAATGCTGGGGGTTACCGTGCCCCTTTACGACGGTGGCTTGCGCAGTCGACGGCTCGAAGCCGCCCGCTTGCGCGCCGACCAGGCCGTGGAAACCTGGCGCCAAACTCAGGAAGATGCGGTGTTCGACGTGGTGAGCGCCAACAACCAATTGCGTTCGGCCCTGGAAGCCTATGCCGCTGCCCAGGCTTGGGTCGATAGCGCAGACACCGCCTACGATGCCGCACTGGAGTCGTACCAATATGGCCTGGGCACGGTAGACATAGCCGCCGAAGCCGCCAACGACCGGCTGACCGCACGCATGGCCGAGGTAGATGCCTATCACGCCGCGCTGGCGGCAGCCACCCGGCTGGCACACGCGACCGGCGAACTCACCTCGCGCGACGCCGGCGACACCATTCAGCCCCCCGGCTTTGAGGCCGAGCCTGCCAACCCGGCCGCCGCGTCGTTCCGAATGCGCCAGCGCTGAATCAGGCATCTGCACAAGCGCGCCGCGCAGCCTGGCCGGCAGGCCGGGCCCACGCCCGATGCCCGACGCGGCCGCATTTCCGCGCCCAAGGCGCCGAACCTATGACTCTGGAGGAGCCGTCATGTCGTCTCTGCCACATCTCGCCCCCCGTTCCCTTGCCGGCGCCACCCTGCGCGCCGCGGCACAAGGCCGTGCCGTGCCCCTTGCCGCCACCCCCGGGGTGGGCCGCGCCTGCACCTGCGGTGGCCCCGCCGCCGAGCATCTGCACGCTCGCGTGATGGCCAATATGTCGCGCCGCCACTTTCTCGGTGGCGCCGCAGCCGCCGCCATGGCTTGTGTGGGCTATCGGACCAGCTTTGGCATCAACGCCCTGCCGCAACCGCCCGAGCGTCCGCGCCTGCTCACCAACCTGCGCCTGTTCGACGGCGTCAGCGGCACGGTGCGAGACGGGGTGAATATTCTGATTGAAGGCGACCGCATCCGCGACCTGCCAGCGGCTGCCGCAACCGTGGCCGACGCCGAAGTGATCGATTGCGGCGGTCGGGTGGCCATGCCGGGCCTGATCGACGCTCACTGGCACAGCATGCTTTGCGGCATCACCGAAGCCACCGCCATGACGGCCGACCTCGGCTATATTTACCTGGTGGCCGCGCGTGAAGCCGAAAACACCCTCTTGCGCGGTTTCACCACCATCCGTGATGTGGGCGGCCCCAGCTTTGCCCTCAAACGAGCCATCGATGAAGGCGTCGTGGTGGGCCCGCGCATCTACCCGTCGGGCGCGATGATTTCGCAAACTTCCGGCCACGGCGACTTCCGCATGCCGTATGAAGTGCCCCGCACCGCCAACACCCCCCTCAGCCGCGCCGAAGCCATGGGCGCTGCCATGATTGCCGACGGCTCGCCCGAAGTGCTGCGACGCGTGCGCGAACAACTCATGTTGGGAGCGTCGCAGGTCAAGCTCATGGCCGGTGGCGGCGTGTCGTCGCATTACGACCCGCTCGACACCACCCAATACTCCGAAGCCGAAATCCGCACTGCCGTGGAAGCCGCCGAAGACTGGGGCACCTACGTGGCCGTGCACGTTTACACCTCGCGCGGCATCGAACGCGCGCTCAAGGCCGGCGTACGCTGCATCGAACATGGCCAGCTCGCCGACGAACAAGCCGCCCGGCGCATTGCCGAAGCAGGCGCATGGTGGAGCCTGCAACCCTTCCTGGCCGACGACGATGCCAACCTCCAGGCCAGCGCCATTGGCCGCGCCAAGCAACAGGAAGTGGCCGAAGGTACGGTGCGCGCCTACGAGATGGCGCAACGCTTCGACATCAAAACCGCCTGGGGCACCGACATTCTCTTCACCCCTCAGAACCTGCCCAGCCAAGGTCGCCAACTGGCCAAACTCACTCGTTTCTACCGCCCCCTCGACCTTCTCCAGATCGCCACCGCCCGCAACGGCGAGCTGCTGGGCATGAGCGGCCCCCGCAACCCCTACCCTGGGCAAATCGGCATCATTGCCCCCGGCGCCATGGCCGACATCCTGATTGTGGACGGCAACCCCGAAGAGAACCTCGACTTCCTTGGCGACCCCGACGAGAACCTCAGAATGATCGTGAAGGACGGCAAAATCTATAAAGATAAGCTCTGAAAGTTGCCCGCGCACCGATGGTGTGTAGGGCAACGCCTACTTTTCGATCACTTCAAAATTCCTCAACAAATCAAGCCCTTACCGATTATCCCCAATGTTATCCACTGCTTTCCCAACATATTCGGGGGATAACGTCATCAGTTGGTAACAACTCTCTTGAACGACGCGGGAACTTTCGTCGCTCAGTTTGCGGGCAGTGGGTAAAACTCCTTTAGGACTGAACCACTTACGTAGGTCTTCCCACAACTATCCACTGAGTTGCGCACATGAAGCGGGGACAACTTCGGACTCACGGCACAGTGCCGAGTTGTCCACCAAGCTTTGACATGAAGCCACTCGGT
>JAJUJN010000452.1 GCA_029265335.1 Alcaligenaceae bacterium | reverse complement strand
CATTCGACGACCTTGGCGTAGGCAGTCACAACACGGCATCAGTGGATATCCATTACAACGCAGGCCATCCCGGCGTCGAAGAGCCGCATGCCCATGTAGTGCTCTATCACGATGCCGAAGCCAAAGCGAGGCTCGCCAAATGAGCGCGACTCGACGCCAATTCCTGCTGTTGGGCGGCGCCACAGTCGTCGCCTCCAGCCTGCCTGCGCAGGTGTTGGCCGCAGATGCTGTTGACATCCTGATGCTGGGGAGCCCGCGTGGCGAACGGGTGTGGTTCACTCCTGTGGGCGTGGCAGTGCCCCCCGGCACCCGGATTCGCTTTACGAATCAGGATCCCATCAACAGCCACACCGCCACTGCCTATCATCCCCACAATTTCAACCGTCCACGCCGCATTCCGCAAGGCGCGGAAGCGTTCGACAGCGGTTATCTGCTGCCCGGCCAAAGCTTCGAAATCGTCTTGGAGGTGCCAGGGGTATATGACTATTACTGTCTGCCGCACGAACGAGCGGGTATGGCCGGCCGGATCGTGGTGGGTGGGCCGGATCTGCCCAACTGGCAGGGTGCGGCCGAGAACGAAGACGGCATCGCAGCCGCCGCACTCGCCTCTTTGCCCGCCATCGAGCGCATACTTGAGCTGGGTGAGGTCAAGCCGGAAGAGATGAGATGAAAACTGCCACAGCACTTTCGCGGGCGCCAGATGTTGCGCGTGAGCCTCAAGGCTCGGCAGCCCCACGGCCGGTTTTTACCGCTGCGGATCTCTCGATGGTGGCCGAAGCCGACTTGGTGGCTTGGGCCCGCGAGGGCGACGAGGTGGCGGTGCGCGAGCTGATTCGTCGATACAACCCGCGACTCTTTCGCGTGGCACGTGGCGTGCTCAGCAACGATTCAGCGGCCGAAGAAGTGCTGCAAGAATCGTATATCGCAGCCTTTACTCAGCTTCATACCTTCCGTGGCGCCTCGCGATTCTCCACCTGGGTAACTCGCATCGTGCTCAATCAGGCCAAGATGCACTGGCGCCGCCAACGTCCCACGCAAGAGTACGATACCGTGACCGAAACCGACCTGACCGGCTCCGCCAGCGTGGTGAATTTTCCCGGTGTGGAAGATGGTGAAACCTATACCGCGCGCAGGGAGCTTCAGCGCTTGCTCGAAGACGCTTTGAGCCAACTTCCACCCGAGTTCCGTTTGCCCTTCTTGATGTACGAAGTGGAGCAGATGGGCGTGCTCGCCATTGCCCGAGATCTCGACATCAATCCTGCCACGGTCAAAACACGCTTGTTCCGCGCACGCCGCAAACTACGCGAGATTCTCGCCATTAAATTACAGGACGGAATACGAGATGTGTTCCCGTTCGATGGGGCTCGTTGTGCTGGAATGGCGCAACGAGTGATCGACTCTCTGCACGAACGAGGCTGGCCATCGTTGCGCTGAACCACCACCGTTGGTAGGTCAGCAAGCGGCCAGTTCTCGATTGCTTGCCGCTCAGCGCTTCATCATGTCGAAGAACTCGGCGTTGTTCTTGGTGGCGCGCATCTTGTCGAGGATGAACTCCATGGCCTCCACCTCGTCCATGTCGTGCAGGAACTTGCGCAAAACCCAGATTTTTTGCAGCACGTCGGGTTTGATCAGCAGCTCTTCGCGGCGCGTGCTCGATTTGTTGAGGTTGATGGCCGGATACACGCGCTTCTCGGCCATGCGCCGCTCGAGGTGCACTTCGGAGTTGCCAGTGCCCTTGAATTCTTCGTAGATCACTTCGTCCATGCGGCTGCCGGTCTCGATGAGAGCCGTGCCAATGATGGTGAGCGAGCCACCTTCTTCGATGTTGCGGGCTGCGCCGAAAAACCGCTTGGGGCGCTGGAGGGCGTTGGCATCTACCCCACCCGTGAGCACCTTGCCCGATGCTGGCACCACGGTGTTGTAGGCGCGAGCCAGGCGGGTAATG
>JAJUJN010000024.1 GCA_029265335.1 Alcaligenaceae bacterium | reverse complement strand
GACATCTATCAAATTAGCAAGGTGATGATCGACTGGATCGCCGATCCCGAGGTGCAGATTGTGATCACCACTGGCGGCACCGGGTTTTCGCATCGCGACTCCACGCCTGAGGCTGTGCTGCCGCTGTTCGACCAGAAGATTGACGGCTTCGGCGAGCTCTTTCGGCAGATCTCTTATCAAGAGATCGGCAGCTCCACCATCCAGTCGCGTTGTGTGGCGGGCACGGCCAACCAAACGCTCATCTTCTGCCTGCCGGGCTCCATGAACGCCTGCGCCACCGCGTGGGAAGGCATCCTGCGCGAACAGCTGGATGTCGAACATCGCCCCTGCAACTTTGCCAGTCTGTTTCCTGATGCTTGATTTCGATGCCGCCCAGGCGGCGCTCTTGGCTGCCGCCACGCCACCCAAGCGTACCGAGTTACTACCGCCGTACGCGGCGCTTCACCGCGTGTTGGCTGCTCACGTCACAGCCACCATCGACCTGCCACCGGCCGACAACAGCGCGATGGACGGTTATGCGGTGCGTCATGCTGACCTCACCGAGGGCGGCACACTGACACTCGCCCACCACGCTTACGCAGGTGATGCGGGGCGCGCCTTGCCGCCACGCGCGGCGGCACGGATTTTCACGGGGGGGCTCCTCCCGGAGGGCGCCGACACGGTAGTGATTCAGGAAGACTGCGTGGCCGACAACAACGAAGTGCGAATCCAGCGCGTGCCAGCGCTTGGGGCCAACGTGCGCCGTCGGGGCGAGGATGTCGCCAGCGGCGGGCCGCTCCTGCGTGCCGGCACACGACTGGGCCCGGCAGAGCTTGCCTTGCTCGCGGCCCAGGGCTTGAATGCCGTACCCGTTTGGCCGCGCGTCAAAGTGGCGGTGATGACCACCGGCAACGAGCTGCGCCAGGTAGGCACGCCGCTGTCGCCGGGCGCCATCTACGACTCCAATGGCCCCATGCTGGCCAGTGCGCTTTCGCAGATGGGCTGTGACGTGGTTGAGGTGGCCCATGCACCCGATGAACTGCAGGTGGTGATGAGCACCCTCGGGCGTCTGGCAGGACAAGCCGACCTGGTGGTAAGCGCCGGCGGTGTGTCGGTCGGTGATCGCGATCTGGTTCGGCCTGCGCTCGAGGCGCTGGGCGGCAAACTCGACTTGTGGAAAGTTCGCATGAAACCCGGTAAACCGGTGGCCCTGGGTCACGTCAGCGGTACGCCGGTGGTGGGGCTGCCGGGCAATCCCGTGTCGGCTTACGTGGTGTTGGCTGTGTTGGCTTCGCCCATGATTCGGCGAATGCAAGGTCGCGAGCCCACGGCGCCGGCCATCTGGTCGGCTCGCCTTGATACCTCACAGTCGTTGGGCGGGTCGCGCGAAGACTTCATTCGCGTGCAGGCGCAAGTTCGAGACCACGAATGGTGGTTGAAGCCGCACGCGCAGCAATCTTCCGGAGTGTTGAGCAGTGTGGCCTGGGCCACGGGGGTGGCCCGCATCCCAGCGGGCGAGAAGCGCGGTCATGGCGATCGAGTGGCTTACTACCCTTTTGGGTTGTGGTTGCACTGAATGCCGAACTGCTGTTCGGCCCAGGCCAGTTCGTCTGGGCGATTGAGATTGGCGAACTGGCTTTCGTGATCGAAATACGCCTCGGCGGCCGGCAGTTGGTCTAGCCATAGCCCCACCTTGCGGCCGCCGGCGCGCAGCCAGTGGCTCAACTCGGGCTCCAGCGAACGGTGGATCAGCAAGCACACCGGATGTTTCCTTTTGGCCGTTCGAGCGAAGGCGGCTTGGGCACCGGTGCGCTGCACCGCCTCCGCCAGGCGGGCGGCAAGGTCGGTGGCCAACCACGGTGTGTCGCAGGGAACACACAGCAACCATTCGCGATGGCAGGCGCGCAGCCCTGAGGCCACTCCCACCAGAGGACCTGCGTTGGCGGGCAGGTCGGCTGCGTCGGGCACCACGGGGGCGTAGGATCGGTAAGTGTCGAGATGACGGTTGGCACTGATGAACAAGGTGGCAACCTGAGGCTGCAGACGATCCATCACGTGTGCCAGTAAAGGTTTGTCAGCCAATGGCAAGAGGGCTTTGTCGCGCCCCGCCATGCGGCGAGATTCACCGCCCGCCAGAATCAAACCGTCTGGTGGCGGGAAGCCCGGCGGCAGAGTGGGGCGCATGCCCAAGGCCGCGCGGTTTTGGTGCGCTGGCTCGCGCCCGTTATTGCGCTGCTCAACCACCGATGTAGCTCATTTCCACGCGGGGTCCGCTGGGTGTGAGCCCACGCTCTTCGGAATAGGCGTCGTTGCGGCTGCGCCAGATGCTTTGGATGGCCGTACTCAGTTCGGCGTCGCTGGCGCCATCGCGCAACAACTGCCGAAGATCGTAGCCCTGGCCGGCGAACAGGCAAAGAAACAGCTGACCCTCGGGCGAGAGCCGGGCGCGGTTGCAACTGGAGCAGAATGCCTGGCTGATGCTGGTGATCACGCCGATTTCACCTTGGCCGTCGGTGTAGCGCCAACGCTCGGCCACTTCGCCGGCATGGTTCTGCGGCAAGCGCTCGAGAGGAAAGACCTCGGCAATGCGCTGAAGGATGTCGGTTCCGGTGAGCACCTCGTGCGGTTGCCAGCCGTTGCTCGTGCCAACGTCCATGTATTCGATGAAACGCAGGATATGACCGCTGCCTCGGAAATAGCGCGCCATGGGCACGATTTGGTGATCGTTTACGCCACGTTGCACCACCATATTGATTTTGACGGGGGCGAGCCCAACCTCTGTGGCGGCGTGGATACCCTGCAATACTTGCTGCACCGTGGCGGTGCTGTCGCTGAGACGAGCGAAGAGTTCGGGGTCGAGCGCGTCGAGGCTCACCGTAACGCGCCGCAGCCCAGCGGCGCGCAACCCCGCCGCCTGTCGGGCCAACAGACTGCCATTGGTGGTCAGGGCGATGTCCAGGGCCTGGCCTTGAGGGGTGCGCAGTTCCGAGAGCGTGCCGATCAGCCGATGCAGATGCTTGCGCATCAAAGGCTCACCGCCGGTGATACGCAGCTTGCGCACCCCCAGCTGTGCGAAGATGTTGGCCAAACGTGCGATTTCTTCGAACCGCAGCAATTGACTCTGCGGCACGAAGGGGTGGTCGACACCGAAGATTTCGCGTGGCATGCAATAGCTGCAGCGGAAATTGCAGCGGTCGGTGACCGAGATCCGCAAGTCGTGCAGCGGGCGGCTGCGCCTGTCGGTGACGCCTTGCCCCGCTACAATGGGGGGTTGAGCAGGTGTGTTGGCGCCCGAACCGCTGGCGCGGCGCACCACGAAGAGTGGCTTTTCCATACCTCTATGTTAAAGGTTTGTCCCGTGGGCTGGTGCAGCCTGGTCGCGGGGCCGTGTTCAGTTTCCGGAGGTCCTCATGACCCACCCCGCCCCCCAGCCTCGTGCCGGTGTCAGCAGCAGCTCGCCACCGCCAAAACGTGATACCGAACTTTCACCCGAGATGAGTGCGCAAATACAGGCAGCGCTCCAGGCGCATGCACACAAGCCGGGCCCGGCATTGCCGGTGCTCCACGCCGTACAGGAGGCGCTCGGCTGTATCCCGCCGCAGGCGATCGAACCCTTGGCCCGCGGCCTCGGGCTATCGCGTGCCGAGCTGCATGGTGTGGTGGAGTTCTATCCCTATTTCCGCCGTGAGCCGGCGGCAGCGGTGCATGTGGAGCTCTGTCGGGCCGAAGCCTGTCAGGCCATGGGCGGCGCTGCTTTGGCGGCACATGCGCGCGAGCGTCTGGGTTGCGACTTCAAGCAAACCTCGGCCGACGGCCGGTACACGCTCGACCCTGTGTTCTGTCTGGGGCTCTGTGCTCAGTCGCCGGCCATGATGGTGAATGGTGAGCCCCACGCTCGCCTCACCACCCAACGCTTCGACGACATCATTGCCGCGCAGGAGCACTCATGAGCGCCTCCCTCATAACCATCTATGTGCCACGCGACGCCGCAGCGCTCGCCGTGGGAGCCGACGCCGTGGCTGCAGCCGTGGCGCAAGAGGCCGCCCGCCTGGGACAGGCGGTTCGTATCGTGCGTAACGGCTCGCGCGGCATGCTCTGGCTGGAGCCTTTGGTGGAAGTGGCCACGCCGGCCGGGCGCGTTGCCTACGGCCCGGTGTCGGTGGCCGATGTGCCCCAGCTTTTCGCCGCCAATTGGCTGGCAGGCGGCGAGCATCTGTTGCGTCAGGGCATCACGGACGAACTGCCTTGGATGCGCGAGCAGCAACGTCTCACCTTCGCCCGCATCGGCATTACCGATCCACTCTCACTCGACGACTACGCGGCGCACGGCGGGTGGCGCGGATTACAGCGCGCGCTCGATATTCCGCCCCAAGCGGTGGTCGACGAAATCAAGACTTCCGGCCTGCGCGGCCGTGGCGGCGCTGCCTTTCCCACCGGCATCAAATGGCAAACCGTGCTCGACGCCCCCGGCAACGAGAAATACGTGGCCTGCAACGCCGACGAAGGCGACTCGGGAACATTCTCCGACCGCATGGTGATGGAAGGCGATCCTTACATGCTGATCGAGGGCATGACCATCGCCGGCCTGGCGGTGGGCGCCACGCAAGGCTACCTCTACGTGCGCTCGGAATATCCACATGCCATCGCTACGCTTGAAGCGGCCATCGAACTGGCCGCCAACGCGGGCTGGCTGGGCGAGAACATCCAGGGCAGCGGTCGCCGCTTCCACCTCGAAGTGCGCAAGGCGGCGGGCGCCTATATCTGCGGCGAAGAAACCTCCATGCTCGAAAGCCTGGAGGGCAAGCGGGGCCTGGTGCGCTTCAAACCGCCCCTGCCGGCTCTGGAAGGGCTGTTCGGCAAACCCACGGTGGTGAACAACGTCATCTCGCTGGCTGCCGTGCCCTACATTCTGGCCGAGGGCGGTGAGGCCTACGCCAGCTACGGCATGGGGCGTTCGCTGGGCACACTGCCATTCCAACTGGCTGGCAACCTGCGTCGCGGTGGCTTGGTGGAACGCGCCTTTGGCCTTACCTTGCGCGAGCTACTCTACGATTTTGGTGGCGGCAGCGCCTCGGGCAGACCGTTGCGCGCGGTGCAGGTGGGCGGGCCCCTGGGCGCCTATCTGCCCGAGTCGCAGTGGGACATCCCTCTCGACTACGAAGCGTATGCTGGGGTGTCGGCCATGATCGGGCACGGCGGCCTGGTGGCTTTTGACGACACGGTAGACATGGCTGCCATGGCGCGCTATGCCATGGAGTTCTGCGCGATCGAATCCTGTGGCAAGTGCACGCCCTGCCGCATCGGCTCCACGCGAGGCGTGGAAGTGATCGATCGCATCGTGCAGCAACCTCACAAGCGCGAGCACGAAGTGGTGCTGTTGCGCGACCTTTGTGACACCATGGTGGCTGGCTCGCTCTGTGCCCTGGGCGGCATGGCGCCGTATCCGGTGCTCTCGGCCCTGGAGCACTTCCCCGAAGATTTTGGCCTGACGCCTCCGCTGGCGTCGGCTGGTTGATCAGGAGTTTCGTCATGCTCGAAACTGTTCTCATCCGTGATCGCGATTTCGGCACCCCCGAAGTTCACTCCGAAAAGCAGGTCACCGTCACCATCGACGGCGTTGCGCTCCAAGTGCCCGAGGGCACCTCGGTCATGCGGGCGGCGGCCATGGCGGGCACCAACATTCCCAAGCTTTGCGCTACCGACAGCCTCGAAGCTTTCGGCTCTTGCCGGCTTTGTTTGGTGCAGATCGAAGGGCGGCGGGGCTACCCAGCCTCGTGCACCACGCCCGTGGCTGAAGGGATGGTGGTTACCACCGAAAACGAGCGTCTGCGGCAGTTGCGGCGCAACGTGATGGAACTCTACATTTCCGATCATCCGCTCGATTGTCTTACCTGCCCGGCCAACGGCAATTGCGAATTGCAAGATATGGCCGGGGTCGTGGGCCTGCGCGAAGTCCGCTACGGCTTCGAGGGCGCTAACCACTTGCAAGACGCCGCCGACGCCTCCAACCCGTACTTCGACTTCGATCCGTCCAAGTGCATCGTCTGCAGCCGCTGCGTGCGTGCCTGCGACGAAACCCAGGGCACTTTCGCGCTCACGGTTGCGGGTCGCGGCTTCGACGCTCGCGTACAGGCCGGCCAGAACGAAGCTTTCCTCGACAGCGAGTGCGTGTCGTGCGGCGCCTGTGTGCAAGCGTGTCCCACCTCCAGCCTGCAAGAAAAGTCCATCATCTTCATGGGCCAGCCCGAACACGCCGTTATCACCACCTGTGCGTACTGTGGTGTGGGCTGTGGTTTCAAGGCCGAAATGAAGGGCGATCAGGTGGTCAACATGACCCCCTGGAAAGACGGTCAGGCCAATCGGGGCCATGCTTGTGTGAAGGGTCGTTTTGCCTGGGGTTATGCCACTCACCCCGATCGCATCACCACGCCGATGATCCGCAAAAGCATCAGCGATCCCTGGCAAGAGGTCACGTGGCAGGAGGCGATCGATTACGCCGCCAGCGAGTTCCGTCGCATCCAGCAGCATTATGGCCGCGATGCCGTGGGAGGCATCACCTCGTCGCGTTGCACCAACGAAGAAACCTATCTGGTGCAAAAGCTGGTGCGCGCCGCGTTCGGCACCAACAACGTCGATACCTGTGCGCGAGTGTGCCACTCGCCAACCGGCTATGGTCTCAAACAAACGTTGGGTGAATCGGCCGGTACTCAAACCTTCGATTCGGTCATGCACACCGATGTGGCCGTGGTGCTGGGCGCCAATCCTACCGCCGCCCACCCGGTGTTCGCGTCACGGCTCAAGCGTCGGCTGCGCGAGGGCGCACGGCTGATCGTTATCGACCCGCGCCAGATCGAACTGGTGGATAGCCCGCACGTGAAGGCCGATTATCACCTGCAGCTCAAGCCGGGCACCAACGTGGCTGTGCTCAATGCCATGGCGCATGTGATCGTCACTGAAGGCCTCGTCAAGCAAGACTTCGTTGCGGAGCGCTGCGAAGGTCCGGCATTCCAGGATTGGTGCGAATTCATCGCGCGCGACGAAAACTCGCCCGAAGCCACCGAAAGCATCACCGGTGTGCCGGCGAGTGTGGTGCGTGGTGCGGCCAGGCTCTACGCCACCGGTGGTAACGCTGCCATCTATTATGGCCTGGGGGTCACCGAGCACAGTCAGGGCTCCACCGCCGTGATGGCCATCGCCAACCTGGCCATGGCTACCGGTAACGTTGGCCGCGAAGGCGTGGGCGTGAACCCCTTGCGCGGCCAGAACAACGTGCAGGGTTCCTGCGATATGGGCTCTTTCCCCCACGAACTGCCGGGCTATCGTCACGTTTCCGATAGCACGGTGCGAACCGCATTCGAAGCGGAGTGGGGGGTACCTCTGCAATCGGAGCCCGGCCTGCGCATTCCCAATATGTTCGACGCCGCGCTCAGCGGCAGCTTCCGCGGCCTGTATTGCCAGGGCGAGGATATCGTGCAGTCGGATCCCAACACGCAGCACGTCACTGCCGCCTTGTCGGCAATGGAATGTGTGGTGGTGCAGGATATCTTCCTCAACGAAACGGCCAAGTTCGCTCACGTCTTTCTGCCCGGGTCGTCGTTTCTCGAAAAAGACGGCACATTCACCAACGCCGAGCGGCGCATCTCGCGCGTACGCAAGGTGATGGAGCCGCTGGGCGGCATGGCCGACTGGGAGGTGACAGTGGCGCTGGCCAATGCGCTGGGCTACCCCATGCACTACAACCATCCCAGCGAAATCATGGACGAAATCGCTCGCCTCACTCCCACCTTCCAGGGTGTGAGCTACGACAAGATCGATCGGCTGGGCAGTGTGCAATGGCCCTGCAACGATGAGGCGCCCGAGGGCACGCCCATCATGCACGTCGACGCCTTTGTGCGTGGCCAGGGTAAGTTTCTGATCACTCAATATGTGCCTACCGATGAGCGGGCCAACAGCCGCTTCCCGCTGTTGCTCACCACCGGGCGCATCCTGTCGCAATACAACGTGGGTGCCCAAACGCGGCGTACCGCCAACGTGATGTGGCACAGCGAAGACCTGCTCGAAATCCATCCCCAGGATGCCGAAGACCGAGGCATCGAAACCGACGACTGGGTGGGCGTGCGCAGCCGTGCCGGCGAAACCGTGTTGCGCGCCATCGTGACCGATCGCGTCGCGCCGGGCGTGGTGTACACCACTTTTCACTTCCCCGAGTCGGGCGCCAACGTGGTGACCACCGAGAACTCCGACTGGGCCACCAACTGCCCCGAATACAAGGTCACTGCCGTGGAGGTCATGCGGGTCACGCAACCTTCCGATTGGCAGCAACGCTGGTCCAAGTTCTCCGTCAAACAAGATCGGCTGCTGCGCGACCGGATGCGGCTCGAGAGCCAGGATGAAGTGCTATGAACAACATCGCGCACCTGGTACGCATGGCGAACCAGATCGGCACGTTCTTCTCGGCCATGCCCGATCGCGAGCAGGCCGTGGCCGACATCGCCAATCATTTGCAGAAGTTCTGGGAGCCGCGCATGCGCCGCGCCATTCTGTCGTTCGTGGAGGAACATCCCGATGGCCGCAGCGATGAGGCGGCGCTCGACCCCATCGTGCACGAGGCCATCACCCGCTATGCCGATCGCCTGCGTCCGGCACCGGCCACCCACCCCGGAAGCGTGCCTCTCGAGCGGCCCGGGGTGTAGAACGACGGAAGTTCTTGCGTGAGTCGCGATCCCAGCCCTTCACTTCAGGTGGCCCGTCTGCGCCAGGGCTTGAGCGTGGTAGAGGCGGATGCCGTGGCCAACGAGGTTCCGGTGGCCATCGAGTACAACGGCATCGCGTTCGCCACCATGCTGGCCACGCCCACCCACCTCGAAGACTTCGCGCGCGGATTTTCTCTCACCGAAGGCGTGGTGGCCTCGCCCACTGAAATCCGCGGCATCGACGTGCATCACGTCGCCGACGGCATTGTGATCGAGGTGGAGATCGCCACTGCCCGTGCCGTGGCGCTGCGCGAACGCCGCCGCGCATTGGCGGGCCGTACCGGTTGCGGACTGTGTGGTGTAGAAAGCCTGCCACAGGTGATCCGCCCCGTGCCGGCAGTGCAGAATCCGCCTCGGGTGGCGCTCAAGGCTGTGTGGCGTGCCATGCACGACATGCGTGGCCAGCAGACGCTGCATGAGATCACTGGTGCCACGCACGCGGCAGGCCTGGCGAACTTCGACGGTGAGGTGCTCGCCGTGCGCGAAGACGTCGGGCGTCATAACGCTCTCGACAAGCTCATAGGCGCCACCGCCGGAAGGGTGGCCCCTGGTTTGGTGGTGGTTTCGAGCCGGGCGAGCTTCGAAATGGTGAACAAAACCTTGGCCGCTGGTCATGTGCTGCTGGCGGCTGTTTCGGCGCCCACGGCGCTGGCCGCCCAACTCGCGGCGAGTCACCAGCTGATACTGCTGGGTTTTGTGCGCGGCGAAACCGCCACCGCCTACGCAGGTGCTGACCGACTCATTTTGTGAGGGCCTTCGCAGCAGTAGCCGCCAGGCTTACACGCGACGAAACGTGGCCAACCAAACTGCGGCCAGAACAAACAAACTACCGAACAGGCGATTCATCCAACGCACATGGTCGGCGCTGCGCAGGTAGCGCAGCACACGGGCTGCCAGTGCCGTGTACAAGCCCATGATCAGCAGGTCGGTGCCCGCCATGGTGGCGCCGATGATCACATACTGCGGCACCAGCGGCAGAGCGGGGTCGATGAACTGCGGTATGACTGCGAGCAGAAAAACGGTGCCCTTAGGGTTGCCCGCGTTCACCAGAAAGCCGCGAAAGACCAGCCCCAAAATGCTGTCGTTGGCTGGTTGCGCTTCGTGCGTAGTGACCGGCGCAGCGTCGGTTCGCCATTGGCGCCAGCCGAGATACACCAGATAGCCCACGCCACACCATTTCACCACTGCAAAGGCGGTTTCGGAGGCGCTGAGCAAAGCTCCGAGCCCCACACCCACCACCAGCAGCTGGGCCACGATGCCCAGGGCGAGCCCTACCGTGGCCCAGTAGCCGCGGGCAAAGCCGCAGCGCAGCCCGGCCGCCATCGCCGCCACGGCGCCGACGCCTGGCGAGGCGGACACCGCGATGGTGGCGGTGAGCAGCGTCAACCATGTCGTCCAGGCCATCGCCAGCACTCACCCTCTGATCAACGGCCCAGCAGCGCCGCCCGGGCGGCCTGGGGCCGGTGGTTGTCGGCAGACGCGGCGTTGCCGCCACGCTTGCCGCGTGAGCGCCGTCGACGCTGGCCCTCGGACGAGGGTGTGTCGCTCGTGCCAGCCGGACCGGAACGGGGCCGTGGCGCGCGGCGCGGCGGACGCGGCTCGCTATGGGCTGCGGGAGCCGGGGCGCTGAGATCGAAAGCCGGCATGGGCAGACGGTCGATCGGTCGCTTGATCAGCTTTTCGATGGCGCCCAACAACTTGATTTCGTCTTTATCCACCAGCGACAGGGCAGCGCCCTCGGCGCCGGCGCGACCCGTACGCCCGATGCGGTGCACGTAATCTTCGGGCACATTGGGCAGCTCGAAATTCACCACTTGCGGCAGTTGATCGATATCGAGGCCGCGGGCGGCGATGTCGGTAGCCACCAGCACCGACACCTCGCCGTTCTTGAAGCCGGAAAGTGCCCGAGTGCGCGCCGATTGGCTTTTGTTGCCGTGAATCGCCGCGGCGCCGATGCCGTCTTTCATGAGCTTTTCGGCCAGGCGGTTGGCGCCATGCTTGGTGCGGGTGAAAACCAGCACCTGCTGCCAGTCGTTGCGGCGAATCAGATGGCTCAGGGCATCGCGTTTGAGATGCTGTGGCACCAGATGCACGCTTTGCTGCACCGATTCTGCCGCAGTGTTGCGCCGGGCCACCGAGACCTCACGGGGATCGCGCAGCACGCCGCGGGCAAGCTTGCGGATTTCATCGGAGAAGGTAGCCGAGAAGAGCAAGGTTTGGCGCTGGGTTGGCAGCAGCTTCAGCACTTTGCGGATGTCGTGAATAAAACCCATGTCGAGCATGCGGTCGGCTTCGTCGAGCACCAGGATCTCGATCTGGGAGAGATCGAGGGTGCGCTGGCCCACATGGTCGAGCAAGCGCCCTGGCGTGGCGACGAGAATGTCTACCGGCTTGCGCAGGGCTGAGATTTGCGGATTGATGTTGACCCCACCGAACATCACCAACGAGGTCAGCGGCACATGCTTGCCATAAGTTTGCACCGACTCTTCAACCTGGGCCGCCAACTCGCGTGTCGGTGTGAGAATCAGGCAGCGTGGCTGCCCGGGCTTGCTGCGTTTGGGTTCCTGCAGCAAGCGATGCAGCACGGGCAGGGTGAAGCCAGCGGTTTTGCCGGTGCCGGTTTGGGCGGCAGCCAGCAGGTCGTGACCCGCCAGTACTTCGGGAATGGCTTGTTGTTGAATCGGGGTGGGGTGGGTATAGCCGGTGTCGGTGACGGCGCGCAGCAATGCGGCGTCCAGGCCGAGATCGGCAAAGGTAATACGAGATGTCATGTAGTGGAATGTCCGGCGACGGCCCGTCGTTCGCGAACACGCTGCAGAATCTGGCTGCAAAGCGATGATGGAACGACTCCAATCCGAGGCAGACGGAGCAGAAGAATCACAGGGTGCGCCACCTGATTGGACAAGGCTGCACCAGGCCGCATTCTACACGGCATCGCTGGATCGAGTGCGACCGATGGCGCTGATCGGTATGTGTGTCTCATTTCCGCGTCGGCGTGTGGCGGCTCGCCATGCATGCCCGTAGGCCACCTCGAGCGTGAGCTCGAGTTGTCCGTTGGAATTGCGCTGTTGCTCCAGGGCGTCGATCAGCTTTTGTTTGAAGGCCCGACCGGCAAGGCCGCGGCGCCGATGAAGACTGGCATTGCCCCCCAGCGCGCGCACGTCGCGCAGCAGGTCGTGGGCATTGTGATAAGTGAGGGTGAGAGTTTCCTGATCCATCACCGGATCGGCGAAACCATTTTCCAGCAAAAGATCACCGTAGTCGTGCATGTCCACGAATTCGAGCGTGCGGGTGCTCAGGCCGGCATCCACCACGGCCTGACGCAGTTCCTGCAGGCTGGCCGGGCCCAGGGTGGAGAACATCACCAGGCCGTCGGGCCGCAGCACCCGAAACCATTCCGCAAATACCTCGTGCGGCAGTGGGTGCCAGTGCAGAGCAAGATTCGACCAGACCAGATCTACGCTTTCGTCAGCCAGACTGGTCGCGGCCAGATCGGCCTCGTACCAGGCGGGGGAGGTGGCTTTGTGTTTGCCGGGCAGCAGGGAACGCAACCATTG
>JAJUJN010000378.1 GCA_029265335.1 Alcaligenaceae bacterium | reverse complement strand
GTTTCCAACTGCACCAGCACGCAGATCTCGTCGTTCGCCTTGTGCAGATAATCCGGAATACGGTTCCAGCGAGACGCTCTGGCGCCAGCGCTGCCGATACCGCGGATGCCTTGCGGCGGATAACGGGTAGCGGCCACCGCGGTTTCGGCTTCGGCAGCGTTCTGCACCATGGGCACCAACAGGTTCTGCACCCCGAGGTCGAGAACCTGCTTGATGCGCACGCTGTCATTCCACGGTACACGTACCACTGGCGCCACGGGATAAGCGGCTGCGGCCTGCAGCTGTTCGACCAGCGTCGTGAGGGTGTTGGGCGAGTGCTCACCGTCGAGCAGCAGCCAGTCGAAACCCGCACCCGCACAGATCTCGGTGGTATAGCTGTTGGCCAGCACGAGCCATAGACCAATCTGGGTGCGACGTTCGAGCAGGGCGGACTTGAATGAGTTCTTGAGCAAGTTCATGAGCGAAAAGGCGAGCCAGGCCCGCGGTAGAAGTGAAATGTCGGCAAAAAGATCAAGGCTGCAGGTAAGAGCCAGCCGCAAGAGCAGGCCTGAAAGAGGCTGAATGAGGCTCTGCTACGCGAAATGGCAGCTCACGACGCCCATGGGACCGTAATCCACGTGAAAGGTATCGCCCGAACGCGCAGCCACCGGGCGGGTGAACGACCCACCCAAGATTACCTGGCCGTCTTCGAGGCTGACCCCGTGCGGAGCCAGCTTGTTGGCCAGCCACACCACGCCATTCACCGGATGATTGAGCACACCGGCGGCAACGCCAGTTTCCTCGACCACCGCGTTGCGCGACATGATGGCGCTGATCCAGCGCCAGTCGAACTCATCAATGCGTGCCGGTCGGCCACCCATCACCACGCCGGCGTTGGCAGCGTTGTCGGCGATGGTGTCAAACACTTTGCGGGTTCGCCCGGTGTCGGGGTCGACTGACTGTGAGCGGGCGTCGATGATCTCGAGCGCCGGCACCACGTAGTCGACCGCGTCGTACACATCGAACAAGGTGACATCGGGGCCCCGCAGCGGCTTGCCCAATACAAAGGCAAGCTCGACTTCTACCCTGGGCACGATGAAGCGGTCTTTGGGAATCACGCCGCCGTCTTGAAAAAACATGTCATTGAGCAGGGTGCCGTAATCGGGTTCGTCGATGTTGGACGACTGTTGCATGGCGCGCGAGGTGAGGCCGATTTTGTGCCCGCGGATCTCTCGGCCTTCGGCCACTTTCATCTCCACCCAGGTACGCTGAATGGCGTAGGCATCTTCGATGGTGATGTCGGGATGGTCGAGCGAAACCTGGCGAATCTGTTGGCGGTTGCGCTCGGCCTCGTGCAGACGTGTGGCAATGTCACGGATGGTGGCTTCGTTCAGCATGGCTACCTCAGGCAGGGTGACGGGATTCGGCAACGATGGTGTTCACCAGGCGGCCTATGCCTTCGATCTCGGTGACCACTTCATCGCCCGGCTGCGTATCGACGATGCCGTCGGGTGTGCCGGTAAGAATGATATCGCCCGGTTGAAGGGTCATGAAGCTGCTGAAATAGGCGATGAGCGCGGGAATGCCGAACACCATATCGCGCGTGTTGCCCTCCTGGGTGACCTTGCCATTGACCGTGGTACGCAGCGCGAGATTCATTGGGTCGGGCACGTCGTCGCGATCCACGAACCAGGGGCCCAGGGGCGTGCAGGTGTCGCGGCTTTTCACCCTCAGGTTGGGTCGATACCAATTCTCGAGGTAGTCGCGCAAGGCGTAATCATTGGCCACGGTGTAGCCGGCCACATAATCGTAGGCCTTTTCGGGCGCGACATTGCGCGCCTGGGCGCCGATGACCACCACCAGTTCGCATTCATAATGCATAAACGTGACGTCGCTCGGCCTGACGGTTTTCTGGCGATGGCCAATAAAGGTATTGGCCGCCTTGAGAAAGCCCAGTGGCTCTTCTGGCGCTTTGAAAGCAAGCTCTTTGGCGTGGTCGGCGTAGTTGATGGCCAGCGTGAAGGCGGTGCGCGGCTCGATGGGCGGCAACCACTCCACCTCATGCTCCGCCACTTCACGGCCATCGGCCAGGCGCAGTTGGTCATCGGCAGTAGCGGTAGCCAGCACCACTTCGTTGTTGTAGCGAACGCGAGCGTGTTTCATGCGGATTTTTCCTTTTCAGCCGCCACCAGAGTGAAGCTCAGTGGCGTGAACCCCTCAGCGTGAATTTGCACCTCTTGACCGGCGCGGGCGAGTGGCGGGTTGGCAGGAATGCCCAGCAACAGCACGTCGCCGGCGTGGAGCGTCATGAACTCGGTGACATCGGCCAGTGCTTGCGCCACACTGCGCACCCGATCATGGGTGGTGGTGCGCCAGGGTGGGGCGTTATCCACCGTCACGCTGATCTCGAGCTCATCAGGATGGGCTACGGCGCTGGCCGAGCTCACCTCACCCAGGGGGCAGAAGCCGTCGCGGCACTTTTGTTTGATGGCAGGGCGATAGAACGTTTGGTGGGGCACGGTGAGGTCGGCCACCAGACGGTAGCCGGCGATGTAATCAGCCGCAGATTCGGGCTTGACCGCCGTAGCGCGTTGACCGATCTGGATGCCCAGGCAAGCCCCCACCCAGACTTCGCTCACGTCGGCGGGTAGCACCACTTGGCTACCGCTGCGCGCGTAGGTATTGGCAGGTTTGATGT
>JAJUJN010000442.1 GCA_029265335.1 Alcaligenaceae bacterium | reverse complement strand
GAGCGACGGCCGCCCACGACATGAATTCTCGGCGCCAGCTTTTGTTCTGGCACGCGCGCAGCTTGAGTTTCCATGCGGCACCTGGTCCATTCGCGAAACCCATGAGTCGGGTACGCGCGCTTATCGCGAGCACGATGATCCTTGGCAAGACGCCCTGCCCGAACGCGTTGTGGTGAGCGACGACAACCCCAGGCTGTTTCAAATGGCCGGCTTCAGCACCGAGCCGGCCGGGCTGGCGCTGGCCATAGAAGCGTTGAAAGACGTCTGCCAGCGATGCGAAAACGAATCGCGCGCCATGGAAACCGAGCTGAACCGTTGCCTGATCGGCTCGTGGGAGCTTGTGTCGGGCGGATACGGCGCCGAGATCCAACGCCAGCTCGAGGCAACCGGCATTTTTGAACAAATCGAGTATCCCGACCTGCATGGCATCTTCGTGCTCGAGGCCAACGGACGCTACCGCCAAGGCCCCGATGACGACAAAACACCCAGCAAAACGACCATCCGCAGCGATGCCGGCAAGCTCTGGACTGGCCTTAGCGTGCTGGAGTTGAACCAGGAAGGCTCTTGGTCCACCGAGGGTGATACGCTTTATCTGTGCGAAGAGCAGAAGTCGATCGACCTCGATCTCACACTCATACATCCCGAAGGCCTGGAAGAGAAGCTGAGCACCGGCAAGGATCACACCGACACCCTGGGCTTGCGGCGCAAGCGCGAGTACGAGTGTCAGCAAAACCAGCTATTGCTGACCGAATCTCTGCCCGGAGCACCTTCGGTGAGCTGGGAATATCGCCGCCGTTAAGCATTCGGGTACTGCATTTTCTCAGCTACCCATCCAGAGAAAACGCAAGAGGATGGCATGAAGCAGCTTCAACCTGATTTATGGCAAACCGAGGTGGAGAGGCCCTTTCCTGGGCTTACCACTCATGCGTACCTGCTCGCCCGCAATGAAGGCAACGTACTCTTCTACAACACCTCTCACCCCCACGAGTTCGAGCGACTTGCGGAACTGGGCGGCATCTCGCATCAGTTACTGAGCCACCGAGACGAAGTTGGCGAATCACTGAACGCCATAGCAGCGCGGTTTGGTAGCAAGCTGGGCATTCATGAGCTCGAGGAGGCCGATGTGGCTCGCGTTCGCCAAGCCAATCTTTTGTTTACTCGGCGCGAGCGGATCCTGGGCAACATCGAGGTGATTCCGGTGCCAGGCCATTCGCCAGGCAGCACCAGCTTTTTGGTGGATTCACCCCACGGCAAACGCTATCTCTTTACCGGCGACACCATTTATCGTGGCCAAGGTGGCGTGTGGAAAGCTGGCTTTGTGCCCGGCTATACGCCGCTCGAGGCCAAGCCAACGCTGGCGGCCAGCTTGCGATTACTGGGCACGCTGAAGCCAGACCTGGTGCTCTCGAGTGCTTTCGGTGGCGAAAGCGGTTTTCAGGAAATGCACCCCGATGAGTGGGCGCAGCACACCGAGCGGGCGGTGGAGGCGCTGCTGGCTGGCTGAGGCTCGCTGAACTCTGCATGTGCGGCGTGAAGCCCGCGAGCATCACGTCGGGGCCTTACGACTCCCAGGACACTCTACGGTCATGCGGCGTCCTGCCAGTAGCGTGCTGACGCAGCCCTTTTTCGATTTCAATCGCAAAGAACAACACCAGGGCGGCTGTACACGTTAAGACCCAGTCGGAAAAACTGAGTGGCGCCGAGCCGAAGATGGTATGCATCGGTGGCCAATAAATGAACGCGGCCTGGAGCATGAGCGTGACGAGAATCGTGAGCAGGGCCACGCGATTACCAAACAGGCCTTCCCAGCTCAACACCGAACGGTGCAACCATCGACTATTGATGAGATAGACCACCTCACAAAGCACGATGGTGTTGACTACCATCGTACGCGCGTGATTCATATCGTTATCAGCGTTGAGAGACAGGAAAAACAGCGTCAGGGCTCCGCCCATCATGAGCACCGACACGAAGATCAGGCGCCACACAAAAAAGCCGGTGAACAAGGGTTCATCGGGCGGGCGCGGAGCGCGTTGCATGATATTGGGTTCAGGCGCTTCGAAGGCCAGGG
>JAJUJN010000260.1 GCA_029265335.1 Alcaligenaceae bacterium | reverse complement strand
CCGGCACCACGAAGGCCGATTCCGGTATCGACATCGACGGCGGGATCTTCACGCTTTCCTACTATGCCCGACAAGGCAAAAAACTGGGCGAGCGGCATTACCTCACCGACGGCGACGACACCCGCCTGGCAAAAGATGAGGCCTTTCAAAGCCGTCACATCCAAACTCCACTGCGCGGCGTGGCGCTGTTCATCAACGCTTTCAACTTTCCTTCGTGGGGTCTATGGGAAAAGGCCGCGCCGGCTCTGCTCTCGGGCGTACCCATCATTGTGAAGCCTGCCACGGCAACGGCCTGGCTCACACAGCGCATGGTGGCAGATGTGATCGAGGCGGATATTCTGCCCAAGGGAGCGCTCTCCATCATCTGCGGCAGCCCACAGGGCCTGCTCGACCAACTCAACGGTTTCGATCTGGTGTCGTTCACCGGCTCCACCGACACGGCGGCCACCATTCGCAGCCACGAAGCGGTCACGCGCCATCACGTGCGAGTGAATACCGAGGCCGACAGTCTGAACAGCGCCATTCTGGCGCCCAACGCCCAGGCTGACAGCCCCGCATTCGATTTGCTGGTGCGTGAAGTCGTGCGCGAAATCACCGGCAAGGCCGGCCAGAAGTGCACCGCCATTCGGCGCATCCTGGTACCCGAGGCGGTGGCCGACGCCGCCGGCGAAGCCATTGCCGCGCGCCTGGCCAAGACCACCGTGGGCGACCCGCGCAACGCTGAAGTGCGTATGGGGTCGCTGGCGAGTCATGCGCAGCAAAAGAGCGTGCAGGAAGGCATTCAGCATTTGCAGCAATATGTCAACACGGTCTACGCCGGCAATGAGGCAGACCTGGTGGATGCCAACGCCAACACCGGCGCTTTTGTGATGCCACACCTGCTTCGCGCCAAAGACGCCGACGCCCCGGGTGTGCACGATGTCGAAGTGTTTGGCCCGGTGGCCACGATCGTGCCCTACCGCGACGAAGCCCACGCGCTCGAGTTGGCGCAACGCGGCCTCGGTTCGCTGGTGGCTTCGCTCTACGGTGAAGACGCCGCGTGGCTGGGTCGCACGGCAGTGGCACTGGGTGATACGCACGGCCGCGTGCATGTCATTACCCCAGCGGTGGCCAAGAGCCATACCGGCCATGGCAACGTCATGCCGATGTCAGTTCATGGCGGGCCCGGCCGGGCAGGTGGCGGTGAAGAGTTGGGCGGCTTGCGGGCTTTGAGCCTGTATCACCGCACCACAGCGGTGCAAGCTCATACCGACGTGCTGGCCGCCATGCCCGAGTAAAGGCTCGATTTCCCGATGGCTGTCGCGACCGCGGCAGCCGCGGGTTGCGGCCGTGGCGCGCAACCTTGGGCTGCAGCTTATTCGTTCCAGGTATCGGTCATGCCTCGTGGTCGATCTTCATCGGAAATAGAATGCCGCCTGTCGTGGTGCAAGGCTGCGCGCACCAGCAACACGGCGGTGATCGGTGCGGTGAGATAGAACAAAACACCGATGAGAATTTCGTGAAAGATCAACCGTTGATGGCTCAGCGAAAATGCCAGCGCTGAGGCCGCCGCCACCATCCAAGTAGCCAGCGTACTGCCCAGCGTGGGCGCATGAATGCGCTGGTAGAAATTGCGCAGACGCACGAGGCCTATCGTACCGATCAGCGTGAGCAGCGCGCCCACCACCAGCAGCACGCTCACCAGCCATTCGCCCCACCAGGGCAAATTGAGCGCAACGCCACTCATTCGATAGCCTCGCCGCGCAGCAGGAATTTGGCCAAGGCAGCCGATCCGGCAAAACCCAGAGCTGCAATGAGCAGCGCCACCTCGAAATAGAGGTGATGACCAAAACGAATGCCCAGTATCAGCAGAATGAGCATGACGTTCACATAGATGGAATCAAGCGCTACCAGCCGATCCTGGCTGGTGGGGCCAAGCAACAGCCGCAGCGACGCCACAGCAATCGCCATGGCCAGCAAGGCGAGCGCGATGATGATCGCGTAGCCGAGTATCGGTATGGTCATGAGATAACCCTCATTCGATGGCCGGCGCTTCAGCCGACTCGAAGATCTCCATCAACAGGGATTCGTAGCGATTCTTGATGATGTCGATCCATTCGTTTTCGTCTTGCAGATCGAGCACATGAATGGTGAGTATGCGTCGATCTTCGGTTAACCCTGCCCAGACCGTGCCTGGGCAGCCTGTGATAATGCATGTGAGAGCGGCAATCGAATACGGATGGCGCATATCGAGGGGAATCTCCATGAACCCCGAATACTGCCGTCGTTCACGCCGCCCCAGAATCACCCAAGAAACGTCCCAGTTCGACTTGACGATATCCACCGCCACCCGCCAGATGAGACGCACCGCCGCCCAGGGGCGGCGTACGGCCACCCCATAGGGCCGAAGCCGACGCGTGATCCACGGCGCCAGCCAGGCCATAATGCCACCCAGCACCCAATGCCCGGGCGCCGCCGACTGGCTCAGCAACAGCCAGACAATCAGTAGGAACAACGACAGCAAGGGGGCCGGAAACCAGCGACGCCAGCGCATCACTCCTCTCCTTCAACGACGATGCCGGGGACCGCTTGCAACCGTTGGGCCTTGCGCTCGGCGTACGACGGTACTGGGTCTTTCGAGAGCACCGCAGAAATATAGAAACTGGGCTGATACAGCTCTTCCACAGTTTTTTCAAGATAACGCCAAGTGGGCCCGGCAGCCACGGTAAGCGTGAGGCACACCAACAACAAAGCGGCCACTGGACTCGCCTCCACCCAAGAGAGGCGGGGTGGCACGCGATCGGCTGGCCCCCAGAACACCCGCACTCCAGCGCGCGACAACGAGATGAGACCCGCCAGACTGGAGACGAACAACAGCACGATGAGCAAGCCCGAGGTGAACATCGTGCCGCCGTTTTCTGCGTTGAACAAGTTGGCCAACAGGGCGAACTTGGCCAGGAAGCCAACAAGCGGCGGCAGACCGACAATCATGAGCGCACACATCACGAATGACAGGCCCAGGAACGCCATACCCATGGGAATGGGCACCCCGACCTCTTCCACCTCGGGAGTTTCGTAGTGGGTTTCGGTCTGGAAGGTTTCCATGGTGAGGGCCAGCACGTTGGCGCCGAACTGCCGGGTGCGTTCGATCAGCTCCACCAGCAGAAACAAAGCTGCACAGGCCAAAGTAGCGCCAATAAGATAGAACAAGGCACTGGCGGTAAGCACCGGCCGCTCAAAACCGATCGCCGCCAGCAGCGTGCCTGCCGACACGATCAGGCTGTAGCTGGCCAAACGATTGAGCTCCTGTGAGGCGAGCAAACCCACCGTACCGATGGCCAGGGTGATCATGCCCGCCAGCAGCAGCCATTCGTCGCCAAAGTCGGGGGCGCCGGCCGACATCAATAGCCAGAGCCGCAGCACCACGTAAACACCCACCTTGCTGAGCACGGCAAAAATGGCCGCTACCGGCGGTGCCGCGGCGGTATAGGCAGGCAGCAACCAGAAGTTGAGCGGCCAGACTGCACTTTTGGTAAAGAAAGCCACGGTGAGAATCGCGATTCCCGCCTCGAGCAGCGCACGATCTTCAGGGGCCACCTCAGAAACCTTGGCCGCCATGTCGGCAAGGTTCAGAGTGCCCATCACCCCATAGATCAGGGCCACCCCGATGAGGAACAGAAAGGCCCCCACCAGGTTGATCACCACATAATGCAGGCCTGCCTTGACTCTCACCGACCCCGAGCCATGGAGTACGAGACCATACGAAGCGGCCAGCATGATCTCGAAGAACACGAAAAGGTTGAAGAGGTCGCCAGTGAGAAAGGCGCCGTTGATGCCCAT
>JAJUJN010000528.1 GCA_029265335.1 Alcaligenaceae bacterium | reverse complement strand
GCCACCACGGCGGGCAGTAGCTCGCCGCGGTCGCCCAGGCAGGTTTCGAGCATGGCCACCCGCGGTTCGGTGGTGGGTGCAGGCAGGGCCGCCGCGCGGTCGCCTACCGGGTGAAACCAGCGCAGTTGTTGTTCCACCACCGCAGCCAGCGGGCCGCCATTGGGCGACACGAAAGCATCCACGGCCAGAGTGTGCTCCTTGCGCACCCGCCGAGCCGCATGAACCAGATCGTTCATCACCACCAATACGCCGCGCCGTCGCGCCGTGGCGCTGGCCGCGGTGAGCACCGCAGCCAGCAGATTGGCGGGACCATCTGCCCCCGCCATCTGCGGTGAGCGCATCGCTCCGGTGAGCACGAGGGGTTGCGGGTGCTGCCAATAGAGATCGAGGAAGAAAGCGGTTTCTTCGAGGGTATCAGTACCCTGGGTGATGACCACGCCTTGGGCGCCTTGTTCGATCTGTTGCCGAGCCCAACCCAAAACCTGATGCATATTGGCAAAATCCAGTGCTGAGCTGGGAACCTGCAGCAGAGTTTCGGAATGTAGCGTGGCGTGCTCGGCCAGGCCCGGCACGGCGGCCACCAGATCGTCGGCACTCAGCTGCGGCACCACGCCGCCGCCGTCGTCGGCGGTCATGCAAATGGTGCCACCGAGGGCGCCGATGGCAATGTGTGGAAGTTTCATGGGGCGAAATGTACCACTGCCCTCGCGGCAAGGGAATGTCAACGCAGAGCCAGCGCGAGATCGGGGCCGCTCCACAAGCCACTGAAGAGGTCGTCGGGTCGCTCCGATGAGTGCACACGTGCGCAGCTATCCCAGGAATCACGCGGAATATCCAGGCCGGCAAACACACCGTAACCGGGGCCGGCTTCAATACGCCCTCCCGCCGCCAGGCTTTCGCCGGCACGGATAGCGCCGCGAGCAAGCAAGTCGCCGCCCGTGCGTATACCCCAACCCGCTTGAATATGATCGGTGCTGGTAACGGTACCGTGAGTGGCAATTCCCTGACCGCACTGCAGGGCCCCTGCCACCTGCACGTCGCCCTGCGCCTGCAAGCTCTGCTCACATTGCAGTTCGCCAGCGACCTCGATGGCGCCACCCGCCCACAGGTTGCCTCCTACCAGTACCGTGCTGTTGGCCACAAGGTCGTCATCCAGGCGTAGGTCTTGCCCCACCCGCAGCGCGCCTTCGCTGTGAAGAGAGCCGGCCACGCGCGCGTCGCCCGCCACTTGAATTTCACCCTGACAGCGCACTCCACCTCCGGCGCGCAAAGAGCCGCCCACAATCAGCTCGGCGCCGCAGTGCACACCGCCCTCAGCCACCAG
>JAJUJN010000535.1 GCA_029265335.1 Alcaligenaceae bacterium | reverse complement strand
GTGTGCCCGGTAGAGTGCATCGAGATTCACCCCGACTGGCAGGAATCCCCCCAAGAGCTCGAAATCAAATTCCATCGCCTCACCGCAGCCGAAACCGAAGAGAGCTAGTGGGTGGCAAACCGGTATCGAGCATTCCGTCATTCACGCATCGTGTGAATAACAAGGCCGTGCCCAGGGCTTGAACTTCAAGGTTGGATCTGCTGCAAACAGCGCCTAAAAGCGAGCTGGATTGCCCTGCGTCCTGATATCACTGCATACTGTAACCATCGATTCAGCTCCTCACGCAATCGCGTGTGAAGTCGAATCGTGCATTGCAACAACAATGAACGTGCAAACGATATCAGGAGACTCCTCATGGCATTGCGTAAAACCTGGTGGATGGCAGCCCTGGCGGCCGCAGCCTTCGTCAACCCGGCTCTCGCCAGTTTTCCCAGCAAACCCCTCACTCTCGTGGTGGGAGTTCCGCCTGGCGGCGCCATCGACACCTACTCGCGTATTGTGGCCGACGGCCTCAGTCGAGAGCTGGGCCAAACCGTGCTGATCGAGAATCGCAGCGGCGCCAATGGCAACATCGCGGCTCAGGCGGTTCTGCAGCAGCCCGCAGACGGTCACACGCTCTGGGTAGGCACGCAAGCCATGGTCGAAATCAATCCCGCGGCCTTCAAACAACTGCCCTGGGCGCCGGATGATTTCACTCCCATCATTCGCGGCATTCAGGCGCCACTGGTGCTGGTGGCGCATCCTTCCGTACCCGCCGATTCGTTCGACGAACTTTTGGCATGGGTCAAGGCCAATCCCGGTACTGGCTACGCTTCTTTCAGCCCCGGCACCCCATCGCACTTCCTGGGTTATCAGTTATCCGAGAGCCAGGATCTCGACATGGTTCACGTGCCTTACCGTGGCTCGGCGCCCCAGGTCACAGATCTGGTAGGCGGCCATACTCTCATGGGCTTTTCGCAGATCCAAACCAGCCTGCCAATGATTCAAGAAGGAAAGCTCAAGCCGATCGTGACCACGGGCGAAGAACGATCCCGTTATCTGCCCGACACGCCCACCTTGCAGGAATTGGGCTACCCCGAACTCAACACCACCATCTGGTTCGGAATGTTGGCACCTTCAACCACACCAGACGACGTGAAGCAGCAGCTCACGGAGGTCATGGCCAAAGTGCACGCCGACCCCGAAATCCAGAAGAACCTGGAAGCCGCTGGCTACGACGTATCTGGCGAAACGGGCGAAAGCTTTGCCACCTCGATC
>JAJUJN010000380.1 GCA_029265335.1 Alcaligenaceae bacterium | reverse complement strand
GGCCTTGGTGATGCCCAGCAGCACGTTCTCGTAGGTGGCCGGCCGCTTGTTCTCGGCGATCATGCGGTCGTTCTCGTTGAGCATTTCGGAGCGTTCCACTTGCTCGCCGGGGATGAAGGAAGTGTCGCCGCTATCGACGATCACCACACGACGCAGCATCTGGCGAACGATCACCTCGATGTGCTTGTCGTTGATCTTCACACCCTGCAGGCGGTAGACATCCTGGACCTCGTCGACAATGTAGTTGGCGAGGCGCTCGATGCCCTGCAGGCGCAGAATATCGTGCGGGTCGGGAGCGCCATCAACGATGAACTCACCTTTGTTGACCACCTGACCATCGTGCACCAGCACCTGCTTCTCTTTGGGAATCAGGAACTCGTGGTTTTCGCCGTCGAAATCGGTGATCACCAAGCGTTGCTTGCCCTTGGTGTCTTTGCCGAACGACAGCGTGCCAGTGACTTCGGCCAGCATGCCGGCGTCTTTTGGCGAACGCGCTTCGAACAGCTCGGCCACGCGGGGCAGACCACCGGTGATGTCGCGAGTCTTTTGCGATTCCTGCGGAATACGCGCCAGAACCTCGCCAACGTGCACCTGCTGGCCATCGCGCACGGTAATGAGGGCGCCCACCGGGAAGGAAATATTCACCGGGTGTTCGCTGCCGGCGATCTTCACTTCTTCGCCTGCCTCATTGATGAGCTTGATTTGCGGACGCAGCGTCTGGCGGGTGGTGCCACGCGTTTTGGGCGTGATTGCCACGAGCGTGGAAAGCCCGGTGACTTCGTCCATCTGACGGGCCACGGTGACACCTTCTTCGATGTTCTCGAAACGAATGGTGCCGGCGTACTCGGTGATGATCGGACGCGTGAGCGGGTCCCAGACAGCGAGCTGGGTGCCGGCTTTCACCGTTTGGCCATCGAGCGCGAGCAGCTGGGCGCCGTACGGCACTTTGTGACGCTCGCGTTCGCGGCCAGTGTCGTCGACCATGATCACTTCGCCCGAGCGCGAGATCACCACGGCGTCGCCCTTGCCATTGGTGACGTAGCGCATGGCGCTGCTGAAGCGAACGGTGCCGTTCGACTTGGTTTCGATGGCCGAAACCAGCGTGGTGCGCGATGCCGCACCGCCGATGTGGAAGGTGCGCATGGTGAGCTGCGTACCCGGCTCACCGATGGACTGGGCCGCGATGACACCGACGGCTTCGCCCACGTTGACCAGGTTGCCGCGGCCGAGGTCGCGCCCATAGCAACGTGCGCACAAGCCGTGACGTGTCTCGCAGGTGAGCGGTGTGCGAACGTAGACTTCGTCGATGCTCTTCTGGTCGATGATCTCCACCGCATCTTCGTCGAGTAGAGTGCCGGCTTCGATGACGGTTTCTTGAGTGTCGGGATCGATGATGTCGACCGCGGGCACACGACCCAGAATGCGGTCACGCAGCGGCTCGATGATCTCGCCGCCTTCGAGCAGCGCCTTCATGGGGAAGCCACGCGTGGTGCCGCAATCGTCTTCGGTGATCACCAGATCCTGGGTGACGTCGACCAGACGACGCGTGAGGTAACCCGAGTTGGCGGTTTTGAGCGCCGTATCGGCCAGACCCTTACGGGCGCCGTGAGTGGAAATGAAGTACTGGAGTACGTTCAGCCCTTCACGGAAGTTGGCGGTAATGGGTGTTTCGATGATGGAGCCATCGGGTTTGGCCATCAGGCCACGCATACCGGCCAGCTGACGGATCTGGGCAGCCGAACCACGAGCGCCGGAGTCGGCCATCATGTAGATGGAGTTGAACGACTCTTGTGAGGCTGGTTTGCCATGACGGTCGGTGACGCTCTCGGTGGCCAGCTGCTCCATCATGGCCTTGCCCACGCGATCACTGGCCTTGCCCCAGATGTCCACCACGTTGTTGTAGCGTTCCTGAGCGGTGACGAGACCCGACGAGTACTGATTGTCGATCTCTTTGACCTCGTTGCTGGCTTCGGCCAGGATGGTGGCCTTGGCGTCGGGAATCAGCATGTCGCGCATGCTGATCGAGATGCCGCCGCGAGTGGCCAGGCGGAAGCCCGACTGCATGAGCTTGTCGGCAAAGATCACGGTGGCGCGCAGGCCGCAACGGCGGAACGACGCGTTGATGAGCTTGGAGATTTCCTTCTTCTTAAGCGCTTTGTTGAGCGACGAGAAGGGCAGGCCCACGGGCAGAATCTCGGACAGCAGGGCGCGGCCCACCGTGGTTTCCACGCGCTGCAGCACGGGTTGCCAATTGCCCTCGGCATCACGCTCGTACTCGGGCAGGCGCACGGTGATACGGCTCTGCAGCTCCACCTGCTTGCTTTGGTAGGCGCGCTGCACTTCACCAACGTTGCGGAAGTACATGCCTTCGCCCTTGCCGTTGATCCGCTCGCGGGTGGCGTAGTAGAGCCCCAGCACGATGTCCTGGGAAGGCACGATGGAAGGCTCGCCGTTGGCCGGGAACAGCACGTTGTTGGTGGCCAGCATCAGGGTGCGGGCTTCCATTTGCGCCTCGAGCGACAACGGCACGTGCACGGCCATTTGGTCGCCGTCGAAGTCGGCGTTGAAGGCCGAGCAGACGAGCGGGTGGACCTGGATCGCCTTGCCCTCGACTATCTTCGGCTCGAACGCCTGGATGCCGAGGCGGT
>JAJUJN010000221.1 GCA_029265335.1 Alcaligenaceae bacterium | reverse complement strand
TCCTGAAGCTGGCCATGGCGTTGATGGGTCGAGCTCGGGGCGGGCCGGCCAAGGTGAGCGTGGTGGCCAGTGGCTTCTTCGGCAGCCTCAGCGGCTCCATCTTCGGCAATGTGGTGAGCACCGGTTCGGTCACCATTCCCGCCATGAAGCGCGGTGGCTTTCCTCCTCACTACTCGGGTGCCCTCGAGGCTTGCGCTTCCACCGGCGGCATGCTCATGCCACCGGTGATGGGGGCTGTGGCTTTTATCATGGCCGATTTCACCAACACCGAATATGCAGTGATCGTGGTGGCGGCCATCATCCCCAGCGTTTTGTTTTACTTCGGCCTGTATTGCCATGTGGATGGTTACGCGGCCAAATCCAACATCCAAGGCATGCCAAAAGAAGAGCTGCCCAACATCTGGGCCACACTCAAGGAGGGTTGGCCGTTTTTGCTGGTGCTGGCCTTCTTGGTGTGGGGATTGGTGGTAATGCGCTGGGAGCGGCTCGCTCCGTTCTATGCCTCGGGTCTGCTGATTCTGCTCACCTTTCTCAAGAAGGAGCTTATGCTCCGGCCGCGCCGCATTCCCGAGGTTCTGTTCCAGATCACCAAACTGCTCAGCCAAACCATGGCTTTGCTGCTGCCTACCAGCTTCATTCTGGGTGGTCTGATGGCCACCGGCGTGGCGCCATCCATTGCGTCCGAATTGGTGCGCATGGGTGGTGGTAGTGTGGCGTTGGTGCTGGCCATCGGCATCGGCGTTTGCGTGATCTTTGGCATGTTGGGCATGATCGTGGCGGCGTATCTGATGTTGGCCCTCACCTTGGCGCCGGCTCTGGAGCAATTGGCTGGGCTCAATATTCTGGCCATTCACCTTTTCATTGCCTACTACGCCACGCTTGCCGCCATCACCCCGCCAGTGGCGCTGGCTGCCTTCTTGGCGTCGCGCATCAGTGGTTCCGACCCGATCATGACCAGCGTTCATGCGGCGCGTTTGGGCATCGTGTTGTATTTCATTCCCATCTTCTTCTTGTTCGAACCGGCGCTGATCTTCCAAGGACCCCTCTACCTCACCGCCATCTGGCTTTTCTTTAACGTGATGGCTATCGTTCTCATTGCCGCTGGCTCTGAAGGCTACCTGGGGTGGTATGGTCGATTGCGAGGCTGGGCCCGCCTGCTGCTCATCGTGGGAGGCTTGCTCATTGGATTCCCGGAGTGGGTATCCACGCTGGTGGGCCTGGCCCTGGTGTCGAGCGTGCTTCTGCTCAAACAACTCTCGTGCATCCATCAACCACTCACCTATAGCGGAGTGTCTACCAACACTCTTGTCGACAATCATCTATCGGGCCCCACCAAAGGCACCTAGGGCAGGGAGAACTCACTATGTCATTGACGGTTAAAAAATTGCACCCCATGTTTGTCGGCGAAGCATCCGGTGTCGATCTCAGCCAACCGCTCAGCCAAGAAGAGATCCACGCCATCAATACGGCCATGGATGAATACGGGGTACTGGTGTTTCGCAACCAACCGCTCACGCAAACGCAACAACTCGAGCTCGCCAAGTCGTTTGGCCCGCTCGATATGGGCATGAAAAAGCTCAAGCATCGCAAGGATCGGCTCGAGCATCCCGAGCTGGCCGATATTTCCAACGTGGCGAATAACGACGGTGCGCTGGCCGCACGCGACGACCGCAAGATCGTCAGCAACATTGCCAACCAACTGTGGCACAGCGATTCTTCCTTTCAGAAGCCAGCCGCCCGTTACTCCATGTTGGCGGCGGTGCAGGTGCCGGAGGTGGGCGGTCAAACCGAGTTCGCCGACCTCCGCGCCGCCTACGATGCTCTGTCCGACGAAACCAAGCAAGAAATCGCCGATCTGCAAGCCGAGCACTACGTGCTGCATTCCCGCTTCATGCTGGGCGACACCGACTACACCGAAGAGCAACAACAGGTGATCCCGCCGGCTATCTGGCCATTGGTGCGGGTGCACCCGGGCTCGGGGCGCAAGGTGTTGTTCGTGCCGGCGCACGCTAGGAGCATCCTCGGCATGACCGTTCCGGAAGGCCGTATGTTGCTCATGGATCTACTGGAGCACGCCACACAACGCGAGTTTGTTTACCGCCACGAGTGGGAGCCCAACGATCTGGTGGTGTGGGACAACCGCGCCACGCTTCATCGCGGGCGTCGATTCGACTTCGCGCAACCGCGCGAGCTGCGGCGGGCCACGACACTCGACGTTTGAGCTGGAGTTGGCGTGCCGCTTAGGCACGTGTCCGGGTAGAGAATGGTAGGATCAGCGCTCGCTTCGAGCGCGCCAAGCGCGCGAGTTCTTTGCAGGCGCCTCGGCGCCGTTCTATTCCGGAGAGAATGATGACAGCTCCCAATTACGGCAAAGCCTTCGAGCTTTGGCGTACTGCGGCCAACGACTCATGGCAACGCTACACCCATCACGCATTCGTTCAGGGTCTGGGCGACGGCAGCCTGCCGCATGAATCGTTCCTGCACTATCTGCGACAAGATTACGTCTTCCTCATTCACTTCTCGCGTGCCTGGGCGCTCGCCGCCGCCAAGGCCGAAACCCTTGAGGAGTTGCAGGCCGCAGCGTCTACCGTGCATGCGTTGGTGCATATCGAAATGCCCCTGCACGTTGAAATCTGCGCGGCCGCGGGCATTTCGCGTGACGAGTTGGAAGCCACGCCCGAGCGCAAAGAAAACCTGGCGTATACCCGTTATGTGCTCGAATCCGGTTATTCGGGCGACTTCCTCGACCTCATGGCGGCGCTCGCTCCATGTGTGTTGGGCTATGGCGAGATTGGGCTGCGGTTGGCGGCAAGCTGCGCCGACAACACCCCTTACCGCAGCTGGATCGAGACCTACGCCGGGGATGAGTTTCAGAACGCCTGCCGCGAAGCGGGCGCCTTGATCGACTCAGCCTTGCATCGCCGCATGGGCGCCGACTGGGAATCCCAGCCGCGATGGCGGCAATTGTGCGGGCGCTTCAGAACTGCTACCGAACTTGAAGAAGGTTTCTGGCAGATGGGCCTCACGCCCAATCTCTGATTGGTTTCGACGGCGAGTTTGCCAGTTCATGAGCATGAGCTGGCAACCGGGCGGTTCATGAACCCGTTCGGCACGCCCAACACCTTCTGCGTGCGTAACGTTTGAAAACCCAGGCTCTCGTAGAAGGACACATTGATGGCCAGGTCGGTCTCGAGATAGCCGGCGGTAGCGGTTTTATCGAGTTGTCGGCAGGCCTCTTGCATGAGCTCCCTGGCCACGCCCTCGCCGTCGGTGAGCTGCCAGCACGGTCAGCGGGCCTAAATGCCAATGAGGCTCGGTGGGATCGTGACGAGCCCAGGTGCTGAGCCAACGAAAAATGCGGAAAGTGCCGGCCAGCGGATTGCTGGCAGCAATCGCGCCGGCCATACGTAACGCAACCGCCGGCGAAGGTTGGCAACCGCCGGGCGCCATCATGCCCAGCGTGCCAATCAACGTCGAATCCCGGAAAGCTCCCAGAACGTCGCCATTCGCATGAACCATGCGAAGCAAAGGCGCGATGAAAGCGTGCAAACGCTGGTGTCGACGCTCTGAGTCTTGTCCGAAAGCCCGGATATGGAGTGGGTTGTGCAGCATGCCTTCGGCCAGCAACACAGTGGCTTCGGGCAGTTCATCGCTGCACAGTTTCCGGATGTGGATCATCAGTGATGCTGATGGTGATCCGCCTCGAGCACGTGGTGCAGGGCCTCGATGAAGTGGAAATAGTTCACATAGGCGGCGACGAATTTGCGGCCGTCTTCTACGCTGTCGTCAGCCGTCTGGGCCAACTCGTAAGCGACGTCGAAGCGGTCGCGAATTTCCTGGGCGATGGTGTTGCCGATTTCATCGGCAAGCTCGGCTACCGAGCCTTCGGCCAGTGCGGCGTCGGCCTGCAGATAGAACTCCGGCATGGAGCCCGCTGGTTTCAGCCCGGTATAGGGCGCCCCCTCCCCCTCACGATGCAGGCGTACAAAGGTTTCTAAAAACCACAGCTCAGCCAGCTCGCGAGCCTCTTCGGTAGCATCGGAGGACACGCTTCGAGCCCGCTCAAAAGCCGCTTTGAGCTCGGTTTCGTGCTCTGGCTCCACCCATTTCAGCAACGGTTGCACATCTCCTTTGTGCAAAGCCATCTGAGCTTCGGGGATGATGGGGCCGTCGTAGGAGTCGCAGTGGGCGTTCGCTGCTGGGGCAAGTAGCACACAGCTCAGCAGGCCAGCACCCAGTGCGCTTGCGTTCCTGATCAATAATTTGCTGCTCATGTCCACACCCTCCTGGTTGGTGACGCGGATACTTCACCATAGCACCGGGCCTTTGGCGGGGCACGATTAACCCCAAGCGGTGCGTGGACTTCTGGAGCGAGCTACTTCAATCTTTGCAGTGTTCTCGCGGAGCTTGCCAACTGCCGACGCTACACCGGGTGCTGCACTCGAGAGCTCACGGCAATACGGTTCCAGATGTTGATCG
>JAJUJN010000153.1 GCA_029265335.1 Alcaligenaceae bacterium | reverse complement strand
CGCCTTGTACTCGGTGAGGGTAAACCGCGCCCGCACCTTGCTGCCCACGGGCACCGGCGCCGGAAACCGCACTTTGTCGAGGCCGTAGTTCACGGCCATGCGCCCACCCTCGATACGGTAGGCAGATTCACCCAACCAAGGCAAGAGCGACAAAGTGAGATATCCATGCGCAATGGTGGTGCCGAAAGGCCCTTTGGCTGCCCGCTCCGCGTCGAGGTGGATCCATTGATGGTCGCCAGTGACATCAGCAAATCCGTTGACTCGCTCCTGATCGACCAGAACCCAGTCGCTCACACCAATTTCCTCGCCTACGAGGTTCTGCAGTTCGGAAAAATGGGAATAAACCTTCATGACTTGGATCTCCGGCCCGCAGAGCGGGCAATTCGGTTGAGCCGCTTACTGCGGACGATAGAGGTAGATTTCCACGCGACGGTTCTCGGCGCGACCGGCGGCGGTGTCGTTGCTGGCGATGGGATCGTTCGGGCCACGACCTTCGGTGGTGAGACGGCCTGCTGCCACGCCTTGGCGGGTGAGATAGTTGCTCACGCTGCGTGCGCGGTTTTCGGACAGCGTTTGGTTATAGGCCAGCTGACCGGTGCTGTCGGTATGACCCACGATATGAGCGCGCAGCTCGGGGTTCTGGTTGAGAGACTGCGCCACGGCGTTGAGCACCGGGTAAAGCTGCGAGTTGATCTGGTAGCTATCGGTGGCGAACGACACCGTGCTGGGCAGGTTCACCTTGAGTGAGCCATCGGGCTGTTCGGAGACATCGACGCCCATGTCGCTTGCCCCTGCGGCCTGCACGTTACCGCGAATGGCATCCCAGTTGTAACCTGCTACGCCGCCAGCCAGCGCGCCAATACCGGCGCCGATGAGGGCAGCAGAGCTGCTGTCGCCAATGAGAGCGCCCAGACCGGCGCCTACTGCAGCACCCACACCGGTGCCCACTGCGGTTTGTTGTTGTTGATGCGAGGTTGTTTCGCAACCGGCTACAAGCACGCCAGCGGCCAACAACGTGGCCAGACGCAAAGACGGAGATTTGACGTTCATGTTTATGACTCCTGTTGTGTTGTTGCGATTGAGCAGCGAGGGCCACGGCCCGGGGTATGCCGCCCGAGATTGAAACGAGACCACAACTGTGGAACCATAGGATAACGCGTGTTACACCGACTTTGCGCCCTCTTCTGCGTGGTTGCGTAATCTCGCACCACAAGCCACTCGCTCACTTTTTCGGCTCACCCCATGCCTCGTCCTACGCTGGCCCCCCTCTTGGAACCTCTGTCGCTGGTGGTGGCTGCCGAACGTGGCTTGCTGCCACCGCTCGACGTCCCGCCCAAACTACGGGCCCGCAGCCTGGTGGTCACTGACATCGGCAGCAAGGGAATCCCTTCCGCACAGCACACCGCTCCCCTTTCCGACGACGGCCGGGTTGACCTCGCCCTGGTGGCAGTGGCGCCCGAGCACCTGCTCAACACCCTCAGAGGGCTCGAAACTTTCCACCCTCGTGCGGTGGTCGTGCATTCGTTGGCGCCGCCCGAGCACAAAAAGCGCGACGCGGCCCAACAATGGGCGCGCGAACACGATTGCCTGTTGCTGGGCCCGCACAGCTTCGGCCTGCAACGTCCCTGGCTGGGGCTCAACGCCAGCCAACACCCCACCCTGGTGCAAGTAGGCCGGGTGGCGCTCATCACTCAGTCGAGCGCCATCACCGCTGCCATCATGGACTGGGCCGACGACACCCGGGCAGCTTTTTCGGCCATTGTGTCGCTGGGCGACACCCCCACGGTGAGCGTGGCCGATTTGCTCGATTACTTCGCTTTCGATGCGCAAACCGACGCCATCGCGCTGTACCTCGAAGACCCTGGCCCTGCGCGTCAGTTCATGAGCGCGCTGAGGGGCGCGGCCAGGGTGAAGCCAGTGGTGGTGTTGCGCGCCGGGCGCAGCGTGCCACCCCCTCCCGGCAGCGAAGTGCCGCCCGACGCAGTGTTCGACGCGGCGCTGCGGCGCGCCGGGGCGCTGCGCGTACGCTTCTTTGTGCAATTGTTCTCGGCGCTCAAGGCGCTCGGGCAACGTAAACGCCCGCGCGGCGTGCGTCTGGCCGTCCTCACCAATGGCGATGGCCCGGTGCAGCTGGTGCAAGATAGCCTACTGGTGCACCGTGCGGTGCGCCGCGCGGTGTTCGAGGTAGATACCCGGCAACAGCTCACCGCACAACTGTCGCCCCAGGCCCGCGTCGACAACCCTGTGATCGAGCCCGCGCATTGGACACCCGAAGCCTTCCGCTCCAGCATCGAATGCGTGCTTGCCGATCCCGGGGTAGATGCGCTTCTGCTTCTGCTCACCCCCGACCGCCAGGCAGATCTCGACGGCATGGTTCAGGTGTTGCTCGAACTCGTGCCACAAAGCGCCAAACCACTCATTGTCTGCCTCATGGGCGACGCCTCCATGCGACGCCTGCGGGGCGTGCTGGAATCGGCCGGCATCCCCGCCTTTCGTACGCCCGAAACGGCCGCAGATGCCTTTGGTCATCTGGTGCGCTTTCACGCCAACCAACAATTGCTGCTGCAAACGCAATCGGGCCTGGTACTGCCCGACATGCCCGGCGAGCCCGATTGGCTGCCGCAACTACAGGCTCGCCTGCACCAGGGCAATACGCAATTGCCCACCGAGCTTCGCCAAAAGATTCTCGCCACCTACGACCTGGCGGAACACCAAGGCCCGGCGCCTCGCGGGGCCATTGCCGCAGTGCGCGCCCAAGTGTTCCGCGACCCTGGCTTCGGAGCGGTGATGTTGCTGCAGCCCAGCCCGCCCTGGCCGGCGCCTCGCAGCGACAGCCTCGAGCTATTGCCTCTCAACGGCTACTTGGCGCGGCGTTTGATCGAGCGCGGCCCGTTGTGGCGCGACTTGCTCGCCGCCCACGCCACGCCGGTAGCGCTCGAAAAGCTCGAGCGCCGTTTGCTCCACCTGAGCGAACTGGCGGTGGATCGGCCCGAGCTCGACGTGATCCGGCTGGATCCCATTCTGATTACCGACGACGACGCTGTGGTGCTCAATGGCCATCTCGAATGCTGTCGTTACGGAGAAACCGAGGCGCTTGCGGTGCGTCACGGGCACCTGGCCATTGCGCCCTATCCCTCGCGTTGGTGTGAAGATCGCGAGCTTGCCGACGGCACGCCTTACACCCTGCGGCCGATACGCCCCGAAGACGGTGATGCACTGCAGCGCTTCGTTCGCGACCTTTCCTCCGAAACGCGGTATATGCGTTTCATTTCCACCCTGCGTGAGCTCCCGCCCAAGCTCTTGGCCCGCTATACTCAAATCGATTACGACCGCGAAGTGGCGTTGGTGATTACCGTGGAAGAAGCCAACCCCGCGCACCGCAATCATCCGCACGAAACCATCATCGGTTTGGCGCACTATCTACGCAATGCCGATGGCCTGGGAGCGGAATATGCACTGGTCATTGCCGACGCCTGGCAGCGCCGCGGCCTCGGGCCGGCCCTGATGACGGCGCTCATTTCTGCCGCCCAGGAACAAGGGCTCACTTATCTCGAAGGGCAGGTGCTAGCCAACAATCACGCCATGCTACGTCTGATGCGTCGGCTGGGTTTCGAAGATGAACCCGACCCCTACGAGGCCACCCTGCGGCGCACCTGGCGTCACCTGGGCAACGATGATGCAGTGCAGCGAAAGCCCGAGTAAACTGGCCAAATCCTGAACTCACCGCGAGCGTTTCGGTGCAAGGCCTGCGCCAGCCGCGCTTCGGCACCGCTTAATTAGCTTCCTATGTCTGCTCCTGCCTTCGGTGACGTCACGCTGGTAGAACGCCAGGCCAGCTCCGGCCCCAGTCCGGCCGCCATGGCGCGGGCCATCCTGCAGGGCTTCGATCGCCATTACGCGCTGTTTCGCTACTGTGCCCAACGCGCCAAAACGCTTTTCGAGAATGGCGATTGGCATGGCCTGCAACGCCTCAATCGCGACCGCATCGAGTACTACGACGCTCGCGTGCGCGAGTGCACCGGCATTCTGGCCCGCAATTTCCAGGCGGGTTCACTGGCCGACACCTACTGGCAGCAAACGCGACAGGCCTATCTGAGCCTGCTGGGCAATCATCTTCAACCGGAGTGCGCCGAAACCTTCTTCAATTCGGTATGTTGCCGCATTCTCCAGCGCGAATACTTCCACAACGATTTCATCTTCGTGCGGCCGGCCGTGGCTTCGGAGTATCTCGAAGGCAGCCGCCCGGCGTATCGCAGTTATTACCCAACGCGCACCGGCTTGCGCCGCTGCCTCACCCAGTTGCTGGCCGACTTCGGTCTGGCCGCTCCTTTCAGCGACCTGCCGCGCGATGTGCGGCGCCTGATCCGCGCGGCGCTTGCCGGTCTGCGCCAACAGGCCGCGCCGCGCATTGGCGGGTTTCGTGTCGAGCCTGATTGCCAGATTCAGGTCTTGGGCAACCTCTTTTTCCGCAATAAGGGTGCCTACGTGGTGGGACGGCTGATCAACGGCAACACCATTTACCCCTGGGCGGTGCCCTTGCTGCGCACGCCAGCCGGCGAGATCACGGTGGATGCCTTGCTGTTTTCGAGCGACGACCTGGCGACGCTCTTCAGCTTTACCCGCGCCTACTTTCTGGTGGATATGGAGGCGCCCGCCGCCTACGTGAGCTTTCTGAAGTCGTTGCTGCCGAACAAGGCGAGCGCCGAGCTCTACACCATGATTGGCCTGCAGAAGCAAGGCAAGACACTCTTTTATCGAGATTTTCTTCATCACCTTCGACACTCTCACGATCGCTTTGTGATTGCGCCGGGCATCAGGGGTATGGTGATGTGCGTTTTCACCTTGCCCTCATACCCCTATGTATTCAAGGTCATCAAGGATCGCATCAGCAAGGAAGGCATGACCCGTCCGGTGGTCAAACGCAAGTATCAAATGGTGAAACAGCATGATCGCGTGGGCCGAATGGCCGATACTTGGGAATATTCGCAAGTGGCCCTGCCCCGTCATCGATTCGAGCCAGAAGTGCTCGAAGAACTGCAACACCAGGCGCCCAGCCTGATCGAGATCCACGACAACACGGTGATCATCGGCCACGTGTATATCGAGCGTCGCATGACGCCACTCAACCTTTATTTGCAACACGCTGGCCAACGCCAGCTCGAGCACGGCATCATGGAGTATGGCAACGCCATTCGTGAATTAGCCGCGGCCAACATCTTTCCCGGTGACATGCTGTTCAAGAACTTCGGCGTCACGCGCTTGGGACGGGTGGTGTTCTACGATTACGACGAAATCCAACCCATGACCGATATGACGTTTCGCCAGATCCCGCCCGCCCCTAACGAAGAGGCGGAACTGGCCGCCGAACCTTGGTATCCGGTGGGCCCCAATGACGTCTTTCCTGAAGAGTTCGCATATTTTTTGCTGGGCAACACACGTATCCGCGAACTCTTCATGCAATACCACGCCGATCTGCTCTCAGCCGACTGGTGGTCGGAACGGCAATCGGCAGCCCGGCAAGGGCGTATCGAGGATATCTATCCCTACGCCT
>JAJUJN010000524.1 GCA_029265335.1 Alcaligenaceae bacterium | reverse complement strand
TCTCGGGGCCAGCTCAATCGTGCACTGGCTTGCTTCTTCGGCGAATTTGCGGCTGATGGCCCACAAGCTGCGCTGGCCTCGTACCAGCAGGTGGCCGCTGGTATTCACGCCGAGTTGCTCTACGAGGCTGGTGACCTCCCAACCTTGCGCCGGGTGCTACAAGCTTATCCGCCCACCGAAGACGGCTATCTGGCAATCAGTATGATGGTGGGCGGGCATCTTGCTGCGGCGCGTCAGCGCTGGTTGGAAGACGGGCTCGAGCCCGCTCTCAAACAATTGGATGCCGCCGCCGAGCGGGCTGTGCAGCGCGGTTTTTCTCGCCTGGTGGCGGCGTGTCGCTGGGAGCAAGTGCGCCTGGCCACCCTGTCGGGTGATCTCGGGCGTGCCGAGCGCCTGGCGGCGCGAGCACCCACACTGGACTCAAGCGTGAGCGCCTACTACACCACCGATCTCGAGGCGGTGGACGTTGCTGTATTGCGCTTGCGAGCCCGCACGGGTCGCTTGACCGCGAACGACGGCTACCTGCTGCGCCAGATCCACGAAGCCGAAGTGGCTGGCCGCCGCTGGCGGGAACTCAAGTTGGTGTTGGTGCAGATTCAGGCGCAATGGCGCAGCAAAGAGTTCACGGCAGCCGAACAGAACTTGGCGCGCTTGCTGGCTTGGGCCTTGCCGGCGGGGTTCCGTCGTTCGATCATCGATGAAGGCGACGCGATCATGTCCATTCTGCAGCGTTGGCGAGCGAACGCCGCGGCGCCCAATGAAATTTCGGCCGAGCACCTGAAGGCCTTGTTGCGCATGGCTCCAAAATCACCCGCTGACGCTGTGGGCAAAGCGGGGGAGGCCGATGCACCAGCGTTGTCCGAGCGGGAGCACGATCTTGTGCGCGCACTGGCTGAAGGTTGGCGCAATCGCGAGTTGGCCTCTCATTTCCAGCTGTCGGAAAACACCGTGAAGTGGTATTTGAAGGGCCTGTACGGCAAGCTGGCGGTGCGCAATCGTGCCGAAGCCGTAGCCCGCGGGCGAGAGTTGGGCTTGCTTGATTGACCAACCACCCGAAAGGGTGGTGGCAAATGGCAAGGTCGTGCCTACAATCAGCGGCATGAACGCACCCATATCCCCCTCGAATCTGCAGGCTGCCAGCCTGGACGACCGCTACGAGCTCAGTGAGGGCTGGGCTTTTCTGTCGGGTACGCAAGCGCTCGTGCGCCTGGCGTTGGAACAGCGCCAGCGCGATGCAGCGGCCGGGCTCAATACCGCGGGCTTCATCAGTGGCTATCGGGGTTCCCCTCTGGGCCGCTACGACATGGAGCTCTGGCGCAATACCGACCGACTGCGTGAGCACCATATTCATTTCCAGCCGGG
>JAJUJN010000307.1 GCA_029265335.1 Alcaligenaceae bacterium | reverse complement strand
CGAGAAAAGCCCTTGATCTTACCACAAAAAGGCTCCGCGCTTCAGTGTGCTTGCGCCTTGCGGTGGTAGGCGCCAGTACCGCGATGAAAGACTTCATCGGTGGGCAGAATCTGGCCCGGTTGAAGCTCCGGGGCGGCCTGGGCACGTTCGTAGAGCGGCGCAAAATCGATTTGCGTGAACTCGAGCAGTTCGTCGAGATCGCGGATCACAAAGTAGGTTTCTTGAAAGTCGTCGATTCGATAGAGCGTGCGCATTACCCGTTCCAAATCGAAACGAATGCGATTGGGGCTGTCGCTGTCGAGGCAGAATTGTGATTCGGTAAACGACGAAGCAATGCCGGCGCCAAACAAGCGCAGTTCGCCGCGTTGCTTGAGCAAGCCAAACTCGATGGTGTACCAATACACCCGCGCCAGCTGGGGCAGAAAGCCCAATTGCTGGGCGCGCAGCCCGCCTTCGCCGTAAGCCTGGATGAAGTCGGCAATGGCCGGGTTCATCAACATGGGTACGTGGCCGAAGACGTCGTGAAACACATCGGGTTCTTCGAGGTAGTCGAGCTCATCGGGCCGCCGGATGAAGTTGCCCGAAGGGAAGCGGCGGTTGGCCAGATGGTTGAAAAAGACGTCGTCGGGCACCAAACCCGGCACGGCCACGATCTGCCAACCTGTGCGCTTGAGCAGCACCTCGTTGACTTCGTCGAAATCCGGAATCTGCTCGGCGCCCATGGGCAGATCTTGCATGCCAGCCACGAACTCGTCGCAGGCGCGACCGGGCAGCAGCTTGCACTGCCGCTCAAAGAGCGTCTTCCAGGTGGCGTGTTCGGTGTCGGTGTAGTTTTCCCACCCCTGCGGGATGGTCCAGTCGGGGCTGGCCGGCTGTATGTCGCCGGCTGCGAGGCCATGTTTGTGCTTTTTCATGACACTCTCCTGTATCGCAACGCTCAGGCCGTTCGTTGGCGAGCTGCCGCGTCGGCCAGGGTGGCCCAATCGACGTCGAGCTGGGTGAGCCCGCCCGCGTCATGGGTAGTGAGGGTGACGGATAGTCGGTTGTATACGTTGAACCACTCGGGATGGTGGTTGAGGCGTTCGGAATGCGTGGCCATCTCGGCCATGAAACCGAAGGCCTGAGAGAAGTCGGCGAAACGGAATTCGCGCTGAATCTTGCCGGCGGCACGATCCCATTGCCAATCGGGGAGATCGGCCAGAAGCGGCTCCAGTTGCTGGGGGTTCAGGGGAGTCATGGCGATGCCTCCTGTTAATGGTCTTCATGTCAGTTTGCGCCCGACGCGAGACAATTTGCTTGCGTTGTGGCACTTTTAAACCCCTCGATATGGAGATTGTTTGCATGAGCACGCCTTCTAACGAAACATTCTTGCACGCTCAAGAAATCGATCGAACCGACCGACGCATACTGGCCGCGCTGCAGGCCAACGGACGCATTTCCAACCAGGAGCTTGCTGCCACAGTGCACCTGTCGCCGGCGCAATGCAACCGTCGCCACCGCCGGCTCGAACGTCTGGGCTACGTGCGCCAGTACGAAACCCGGCTGGATGCGCATAAGTTGGGCTTGGGTGTCACGGCGTATGTCCATCTCACGATGGAGCGCGGACAGTTCAGAGAAGTGCAGCAATTCCAGCGCACCATCGACCGCCTGCCGGAAGTGCTGGAGTGCCATGCAGTGACTGGCGACTTCGACTACGTGTGCAAGGTGGTGGCAAGCGACCTCAAGAGCCTGTCGAACTTTCTTTTGGGCACGCTGGCGCAGCTGCCGGGCATCAATGGGGTGCGTTCGAGCATTTGTCTCAATGAGCTCAAAAGCACCAGTGCCTTGCCGCTCTGATGGCGCTTGCGGGCCTGAGACTACGAGTCACTGCCGATGTGCCGAAATGGCCGCCGGCACCACAACAACAATGTGCTGCGCCGCCCCCTTTCATGCTCGGAGTGAGGCAGCGCAGGCCATACGCTCAGCCAGAAGCGCTGCTGAGATCTACCGTGAGCGGGTTATAGGGATAGAGCCAGGTGTTGCGCGAGTGCGCCACATTGCGATCCTTGAACGCTTGACGCATTTCATCGGCATCGCTGATGTGGTAGAGCTCGCCCATTTCGTTGGACTCTTCCACCACGCGGGCGGTACGGGGCGCCCGGTGTGTGTGGTAGATGCGGAGCTGCTCGGCCAGGGGCGCGTCGAGCTCCAGGGCGCGGGCCAGCACGGCGCCGTCTTCGATGGCCATGGCCGCCCCTTGCGCCATGTAGGGCAATGTGGCGTGCACGGCATCGCCCAGCATGGTGATGCGAGCGGTGCTCCAGTTCATGCTGGGAATGCGGTTGTTGAGCGCCCAGCGGTAGCATTCATCGCGGTCTACGGTGTCTACCACAGCGCGCACCATGGGGTGCCAGCCGCGATAGTCTTGATCGAGTTCTTCCCAGGGCCGCTTGGCGGTCCAGGATTCATCGCGATCGTCGCGCTCCACGCAACCCACAAAGTTGAGCAGCTCGCCGTTCTTCAGGTAGTAGGTGACGGCGTGGTTCTGGGGGCCACACCAGATGGTAGACACCAGATCGGTGCGCAGCTCCGACGGAATTCTAGCGGTGGGCACGGTGCAGCGCCAGGCTACTTGCCCGGTGAAATGCGGTTCATCGGCCCCCAGTACGGCCTCGCGCACCACCGATTTAATGCCATCGGCACCAACCACCATCTCGGCGCTGTGCTTGCTGCCGTCGGCAAACGACAGCTCCACGGCGTCGTCGGTTTCATGCACGCCGGTAACCCGCGCGTTCACCGCAATGGCGTTGGAGTCTTGCGCTTGCACGGCCTCTACCAGGGCAGCGTGCAGGTCGGCTCGGTGAATCTGGAAGTAGGGCTTACCGTGCTTGGCCTCGTGCGGCTCGCCCAAGGGAATGGTGTGCAGCATTTCGCCGTCGTTGTAGCGGCGAAAGTGAAACGCCTTGGGGCGCACGGCCAACGGCTCGATGCGCGCTCGTACCCCGAGTGCGTCGAGTGCATGCATGGCGTTGGCGCTCATCTGGATGCCAGCGCCCACCTCGCCCAGAGTGGGAGCCTGCTCGAAGACCCGGACACGGTGGCCTTTCTGCAGCAGGAACGCTGCAGCTGTGAGACCCCCGATGCCAGCGCCGACGATTGCGATATCCATGGGTTCAATTCCTTCAAAGACTGACTGCGGTGGCAGCGCCTGACGGGGCGCGCCACCCGGTGCGATTCAAACCTTATTCGGCCTGAATGCCTTGCTCTTCGATCAGCGCGGCCCAGCGGTCGGCGTCGCGCTGGATCAGGGCGTCGAAATCCTCGGCGTTCTGATAGGCAGGGGTCATGCCCTGGGCCTGGAAGGCGTTGGCCACGGAGGAGAGCTCCAGGATTTCGGCAACTTCG
>JAJUJN010000090.1 GCA_029265335.1 Alcaligenaceae bacterium | reverse complement strand
TGGCGGCCCTGGCCGCCGGCGTCGTGGGCTACTTTCTGTTCTATGGCCGTGTGGGCGAAGTGAATGTCGCCGTGATCACCCTGGCGCTCTCGCTGCTCCTCTATCAGTTGATCAATTCTCAGGCTTCCGTGCGCATCGGCGCCGTGGCGCTGGGAGGCTACAACGGCATTCCGGGCGTGCCTCCGCTCAACCTGCCGGGGCGCCCGGATATTTTCCTGGGCTTCACCGAATCCTATCTGGTGGGCGCGGGCCTGCTCATCATTCTGTACGTAGCGCTGAGTTTGCTGTTGCGCAGCCGCTTTGGCCAGGCCGTGGTGGCCATTCGCGAGAACGAGCTGCGTGCCGAGCTGCTGGGTTACGACAGCCGACGATACAAGCTGCTGGTGTTCATGATCGGTGCCGGCATCGCCGGGCTCGCTGGCGCCCTGTTCGCGGCCTGGGGCAACTTCATTGGGCCCGACGTCTTCAGCATGATGTTCGCGGCGCAGATCATTATCTGGGCCCAGGTGGGAGGCGTGAGCCTCCTGATTGGGCCTGTGGTGGGGGCTTTTCTCATTCAAGGTCTAGTGACCTGGTTGGGAGCGGCCGATGTGGGTGATACCAACATCATTCTGGGGCTGATATTCATCGGTTTCGTGCTGTTTGTGCCCGCGGGGCTGATGCCCATGCTGCGCCGTTGGCTGGAGTCGGGCAATGAGCGCCAGTGAACCCACTCTTCAACCCCTGTTGCAGGCCAACGATCTGGTGATGCGCTTTGGTGGTGTGACCGCTATCGACCAGGTGAATTTCACCCTTCAACATGGCGAGCTGCGTTGCCTGATCGGGCCCAACGGCGCGGGCAAATCCGCCTTCTTCAAAATGCTGAGCGGTCAGTTGCGACCCACCGCTGGCGCCATCACCTTCGATGGCGTGAACCTGGTGGGTCGTGAGCGTCATCGCATCGCCCAACTGGGTCTGGGCATCAAAACCCAGGTACCGAATGTCTTCGAAGGGCTCAGCGTGCGTCAGAATCTGTTGGTGGCCGCACGCCGCAACCGACTGGGTGACCCCGCTGAGCAACGACTGGAGCAAGTGCTCCATCAGTTGCGTCTCGAGGCTCTGGCTGATCGCCGGGTAGAACTGCTGGCGCACGGCCAACGGCAATGGGTCGAGTTGGGGTTGGTGGTGGCGGCAGCGCCGCGACTGCTGCTGCTCGATGAACCGGTGGCTGGCATGAGCGACGAAGAAACCGAACGCACCGCCGAACTCATCCTCGAACTGGCCCGCGAAGTGGCCCTGGTGGTAGTGGAGCACGACATCCCCTTCATTCGCCGCATCGGCTCCAACGTGACCGTATTTCATCAAGGCCGCATTCTCACCGAGGGCCCGGTGGAGGCGGTGCTGAGCAATCGCGATGTGCAGGATGTCTATCTTGGCCGGCAGGTGCAATCCCATGCTTGAAGTGAATGATTTACGGGCGGGCTATGGCCGCATCACGGTACTGCAGGGTGTCACGCTGCAAGTAGCCGCCGGCGAGTACCTGGGTGTGCTGGGACATAACGGCATGGGCAAATCCACGCTGCTGCGCACCTTGATTGGCATATTGCCGGTACAAAGTGGTCAGATCCGCCACCGTGGCGCCGACATCACCCGTTTAGCCATCCATCAGCGCGTGCGGCGCGGCATGGGCTATGTGCCGCAGGGGCGCGACATTTTCCCGGCGCTGAGCGTGCGCGAGAACCTGCAATTGGCCAACGCCGGCGGTGGCGCGGAACGCTTGCAGGAAATCATCGAAACCTTCCCTCGTCTCAAACCGCTGCTCGATCGCGCTGGTGGCGCCTTGAGCGGCGGCGAACAACAGATTCTGGCACTCGCCCGCTGTCTTTGCACCCGGCCGGAGTTGATCTTGCTCGACGAACCCACCGAAGGCATCCAGCCGTCGATCATCGAACAGATGATCGACAGCTTGGCGGCCATGCGGCGCAGCCACCGACTCACGCTGGTGCTGGTTGAGCAGAACCTGGATTTTCTGGCGGCTCTGGCCGATCGCATTGCCATCCTGGAAAAAGGGCGTGTCACCCAAATCCATGATTGTTCACAAAGTGGCGGGCTGCAGGCACTGGTGGCGGCTGCCGGTTTCGGTAACCCCACCGCGCCCAAAGACCCTTCCACCCCCTTTCCCGTTTCACCAGGCAGGAGATGACTCATGGCTTTCAAGCTACCCAACCCCGACCAACTTCAACAACTCGGCTACGAACTCGGCATGAATGTGGATGCCGCCGAAGCGCATGAGATTCTGGACTACCTGACCAAGCTCGCTCCGGCCTACGAACTGATCGATCGCTTGCCCGACGTTCCCTTGCCGGTGAAGTATCCACGTACTCCGGGTTACCGACCCGATGAAACCGAAAACCCTCTCGGCGCCTGGTCGGTGAAAACCGACATCCGGGGCGCCAGCTCAGGCAAGCTGGCCGGCCGCGCCGTAGCGGTAAAAGACAACGTCTTGATCGCCGGCGTGCCCATGCTCAATGGCACGCAGATATTCGAGGGCTTTGTGCCCGACAGCGACGCCACGATCGTCACTCGCCTGCTCGATGCCGGCGCCCATATCGTAGGCAAGACCGTCTGCGAGGGGTTTTGCGTGGCGGGCGGCAGCGCCACCAGCGATAGCGGGCCGGTGGAGCACGCGCAGCTGCCCGGCCATACGCCCGGCGGCTCGAGCACTGGCAGCGGCGCAGTGGTGGGGGCCGGCGATGTGGAGCTGGCCATCGGTTGCGATCAGGCTGGCTCGATCCGCATTCCCGCCTCCTTCTCGGGAATCGTGGGCATCAAGCCCACCTACGGACTGGTGCCCTACTCCGGCATCATGGGCCTCGATTACACCATTGATCACACTGGCCCCATGACCCGCACCGTGGAAGATGCCGCCTTGATGCTCGAAGTGATCGCGGGCGACGATGGCATCGATCGACGACACGTGGGAGCCCAAACCGAAGATTTCCGACGTTTGCTCAACGACGGCGCCCGCGGCCTGCGCATCGGTGTGGTGAAAGAGGGCTTCGGCCGCCCCGAGTCGGAAGCTGGCGTGGACGAGGCCGTGCGCGCAGCCGCCCAACGCCTGAAAGCCGCCGGCGCCGAGGTGCAGGAGATCTCGATTCCCTGGCACTTGCACGCACCGGCCATTTGGGCAGCGGTCACCAACGAAGGGATCTACCACACCCTCATGCTGGGTAACGGCACGGGCCACGGCTCTCCGGGCGCCTATCCGGTGTCGGTGCTCAACTCACTCTCGGGCTGGCGTGAACGCGCCGACGAGTTGCCGCTGACCATGCGAGTAACCATTCTGCTGGCCAAGCATACGCATGAGAATTATCACGCCAGGCTTTACGCCAAGGGCCAGAACCTGCGGCGGCCCTTGCGCGCTGCCTACAACGCAATGCTCGAGCAGTACGACGTGCTGCTGATGCCCACCACCGCCATGACCGCAACCCGCATTCCCGGGCCCGATGCCACTATCGCGGAGCGTCTGGATCACAGCTGGCAGATGATCAACAACACCTGCGCCTTCAACCTCACCGGGCATCCGGCCATTTCGGTACCTTGTGGGGAGCACGACGGCAAGCCTGTGGGTTTGATGCTCATCGGCAAGCACTTCGACGACGCCACCGTGCTTCGGGCGGGCCAGGCAGCGTTGAATACCCAATAGAAGCGCACAAGGGCTGGCCGGCTTCTCAGAGCGTCTTGCGTTGGGAGGCCGGCGGTATCTGCAGGGCGTCGCGATACTTGGCCACGGTGCGGCGAGCCACCACCAGGCCTTGTTCTCCCAGGGCCGCGGCCAGCTTGGCGTCCGACAACGGCTTGCGAGGGTCTTCGGCATCCACCAACTGCTTGAGCAGCGTCTGCACCGCGGTGGACGAAGCGGCCCCACCGCTCTGTGTGGCCAGCTGGCTACCAAAAAAATATTTGAATTCGAACAGACCCTGCGGGGTGAGCATGTACTTCTGCGTGGTGACCCGCGAGATGGTCGATTCGTGCAGACCGGTGACCTCAGCGATGTCACGCAGCACCAGCGGTCGCATGGCGATGGCGCCGTGCTCGAAAAACCCCTGTTGCCGCAGCACAATCTCGTGAGCCACGCGGGCGATGGTGTCGTAGCGCTGCTGAATGTTCTTCACAAACCAGCGTGCCTCGCGCAAATATTCAGACAAATTGCTCCCGCGTTCGCCCTTCACGATATTGGCATACAGAGAATTCACCTGAATCTGAGGCACCACTTCGTCGTTGAGCCGGGCCTGCCAGCGCTTGCCCACTTTACGCACGATCACATCGGCCACCACGTAAGGCGCAACGTCGTGGGCAAACGCCGCGCCCGGCCGCGGCTGCAGCCGCCGGATGGCCGCCTGCGCAGCGCGCAAAATCTCGTCGGTGCAAGCCAGTTCACGACGCAGCGCGCTGAAGTTGCGGGCGGCCAGCAGATCAAGATGCTGGCGGCAAATGGTGCGTGTTGCCGCCAACACTTCCGCCCTGGCCAATTCGGGCACGCGCTGCAGATCCGGCGTGCGCAATTGCAAGCTGAGACATTCGGCAAGATCCGCCGCTCCCACGCCTAGTGGATCCAACGACTGCAGAACGGCTTTGGCCACCCGCAGCTCCTCTAGCTCCACCCCAAGCTCGGCAGGCAGCTCGCTCGCTAGTACTTCCAGTGGAGCTGACAAGTAGCCGTCGTCGTCGAGCTCACTGATCAAGCAGCCCAGCAAGGCCTGATCGCGCTCCGACAGGGGCAGCAACCTGGCCTGCGCCAGCAAATGAGCGCTGAGGTCGGGTTCGGGCGCCGCCTGCGCCATCAGAGGGTCGTCGACATCGTGATCGGCGCTGCCCTGACGCTCGAGCCGTTGGTGACGAACGCGTTCACGCCATTCCACATCTTCGGGCGTGCGCTCCGCCTTCTCCAACAAAGGGTTGTCCTGCAGGGCTTGCTCGATCTCGGCCTGCAGCTCCAAAGTGGAGAGTTGCAACAAGCGAATGGACTGCTGCAATTGTGGGGTGAGGGCCAGATGCTGAGAGGCCCGCAACTGCAGCGAGGGCTTCACGCCGCCCTCACCTGGCGAAGAATGTCCGGCCCATACGACTCGAGTTTGCGCACCCCCACGCCATTGATGCGTGACAGATCGTCGAGGCTGCGTGGCGCTGCCAGGGCAATCTCCCGCAAGGTGGAATCGTGGAAAATCACATAGGCCGGCACGCCGTGGTCTCGCGCCACGCTCGCGCGCCAGGCGCGCAGCTCGGCAAAACGCGCGGCGGCTTCGGGCGGCAGGTCGATGATCGGTGCGCGTTGGCGGGAGCCGCCCCGCTGACGACGCTCGCGCACGGGCTCCCGGCGCAGCAGCAGTTGACGCTGACCCTTCAACACCTCGCGACTGGCCTCGGTGAGCATGAGTGAGCTGAAGCCTTCGTGATCCACCGCCAGCAAACCCTGGGCCACCAGTTGCCGAATGACTCCTCGCCATTCTCGGTCGCTGTGGTCGCCGCCCACGCCAAACACCGACAATTGGTCGTGCTGGTTCTCTTGCACACGGGGCGTGAGTTTGCCGCGCAGGATATCGATGAGATGCCCTGCCCCGTAGCGTTGCCCACGTTCGTGCCAAAGACGAAACACCGCCGACAACACCTTCTGGGCGGCCACCGTGCCGTCCCAGGTTTGGGGCGGCTCCAGGCAGACATCGCAGTTGCCACAAGCCGTTGTGTGAGGCTCCCCGAAATAGGCCAACAAACGCTGGCGTCGGCATTCGACTGTTTCGCACAAACCCAGCATGGCGTCGAGCTGCTGCGCCATGCGTCGCTTGTGCGGATCGTTGCCGTCGGACTCGTCGATCATGCGGCGCTGTTGCACGACATCCTGCAAGCCATACGCCAACCATGCCTGCGAGGGCAGGCCGTCGCGCCCCGCGCGCCCGGTTTCCTGATAGTAGCCTTCTACCGATCGCGGCATATCGATATGCGCCACGAAGCGCACGTCGGGCTTGTCGATGCCCATGCCGAAGGCAATGGTGGCCACCATCACCACACCGTCCTCGCGCAGGAACCTGGCCTGGTTGGCTGCTCTCACCTGTGCCGGCAGCCCGGCGTGATAGGGCAGCGCATCCACACCATTCTGCACGAGGAAATCGGCCGTTTTCTCTACGCCGGCACGCGACAGAGCATAGACAATCCCGGCGTCGCCTGCGTGGTCGTTCTGAATGAATTCCAGCAGCTGCCGCCGAACTTCGTTCTTCTCTACGATCCGGTAGCGAATGTTGGGCCGATCGAAGCTGGCCACAAAACGTGCGGCATCCTGCAGGCCCAGCCGCTCCACGATCTCGTCGCGCGTTTCGGCGGTGGCGGTGGCGGTGAGCGCCACCCGCGGCACTTGCGGCCAACGTTCAGCGAGCAGCGACAGCCCCATGTATTCGGGCCGGAAATCGTGCCCCCATTGCGACACACAGTGCGCCTCATCGATGGCGAACAACGCCACCTGGCCGTGGTCGAGCAGCTGCAGACAGCGTTCGGTGAGCAGGCGCTCGGGCGCCACATACAGCAGATCGAGCTCGCCCGCCACATAGGCCCGCTCCACCGCACGAGCCTCATCGAAACTCTGACTGGAATTGAGATAGGCGGCGCGCACGCCCACTTCGAGCAAAGCCGCCACCTGATCCTGCATCAGGGCGATAAGCGGCGAAATCACCACGCCGGTGCCCTGGCGCATCAGCGCCGGCACCTGATAGCAAAGCGACTTGCCGCCGCCTGTTGGCATGAGCACCAAGGCGTCGCCACCGCCCACGACATGCTCGACCACCGCGTGCTGTTCACCACGAAACTGTTCGTAGCCGAATACACGACGTAGCGTATCGAGCGCGGAAGACGCGAAGGGAGGAGAGGCGGCGGGAACTGACATCGCGGCTATTTTATCGGTTCCCCGCCCCGCGCGCCTGCGTGGCCTCTCCGAGGTGTACGGGCGAGACCCAGGTGCCCCTCGCGCCCGCAGCTATCCCGCCCGACCCCCCTGGCGAGCGCCAACACGGCTCACCAGCTTCGACGGCGTTCGCCGCCGCTGGCCAGCCATCCGGAGCCTCGTTCCGAGGCGGCCGTGCACCATCTCTACGACAACGTGGCACAATCAGCGTTTACCCTCAATACCTTGTGTTGTTCCACCCATGACCACTACGCCTGCTCCCGCCGTCAACTTTCTCCGCAATCAGATCGAAGCCGACCTGGCCGACGGACGCCTGCAAGGCAAGTTATGGGCAGGTGGCCCTGCTGGCGCGGCAGAGCTGGCCGCCAATGGCAAACCCGACCCCGCCCGCATCCGCACCCGCTTTCCGCCCGAGCCCAACGGTTACCTCCATATTGGACATGCCAAAAGCATCTGGCTGAACTTCGGCCTGGCGCACGATTATGGCGGCATTTGCCATCTGCGCTTCGACGACACCAACCCCGAGAAAGAAGAACAAGAATACGTTGACGCCATTCTCGATGTGGTGCGCTGGTTGGGCTACGACTGGGAAGTGGATGGCGCCTCGTATTGCTACTTCGCGAGCGACTACTTCGATTTCATGTATGAATGTGCCGAGGCTCTGGTCAACGCCGGCCTGGCCTATGTGGATGAGCAAAGCGCCGAAGAAATGCGGCTCAACCGCGGCACCCTCACCGAACCCGGCGTGAATTCCCCGTGGCGTGATCGTCCGTCAGAGGAATCGCTCAAGCGCCTGCGCGAGATGCGTGAGGGGATTCACCCCAACGGCGCCATGGTGCTGCGTGCGCGCATCGATATGGCCTCGCCCAATATCAACATGCGCGATCCTGCCCTTTATCGCATACGTCATGCCACTCACCACCGCACGGGCGATCGCTGGCCGATCTACCCCATGTATACCTACGCGCACCCCATCGAAGATGCGCTCGAGGGCATCACCCAC
>JAJUJN010000445.1 GCA_029265335.1 Alcaligenaceae bacterium | reverse complement strand
GCGGCGACTCGAAGCCACCATTCGCGAAAACGTGCTGTTGAACGTGCAACGACTCACCCGCGCCAATCTACTGGCTCCAGCCATCGCTGAGGAGCGCTTGCATGTGTTGGGCGGCGTTTACGATGTGCTCTCGGGCCGCGTCACGATGCTGGAGGAATGAGCGGGGCGCTTGAACGAACCACGCTGCGACTCCTTGTTTGCCCAGTGCTGCACCCGGTCAAGGGAGTGGAATCGTGCCCCGGTTGGCCACTTTTTCGAGCTTGAGGCGGGCGCTGAATTTCACGGCATCGTCGGGGTTATGCGTGATGGTGTGGCTGTTCTGCCCGGTCATGACGCCTTCGGCAGTGGCTACAAGAGAGAGATTGTTGGCATCGATCCGAGCCGCACTTTCAATGTTGAATGTGCCTTCGGTGAGTGCATAGTAGCGGCTCTCGCCATCGGGCTGAAAGCGGATCGTAGCCGCTGGTTTCGACTTGAGCGCCAGGGTTTCTGGGTGAAGAGAAGCTTCCACCTGCAACGACGAAGGCCCCGCCACTGAACTCAAACTGTCACGTGAGGTGATCAGTACAAAAACGTCGTCGGGCGAGATATTCACACCGCCCAGCAGTTTTGGCTCCAAAATCAGCCAGCTTGCGCCATGCACCTGGCGGCCCGGCTCGCCCGGCACGGTGTTCGACGTGGTGTAGTGGGTGGTTTGCTCGTCGCCGAATGTGATGTCGATGGTGCCTGTTTGAACATACTCCGGCATTTCTTGCGAAAGCGCCGGCGCCGCCAAGCATGCGGCCGTGAGAAGTGCTGCTGCAGTCGTTTTCATTTCTGATCCTTATTCTGACTTTGCACCGCATTCGATGCTCAGGCTGGCACCGCCGTTTATCACTGCGCCTTTTTCATCGACCAGCACCAGGTCGGTGGCCGTGATCCGTCGCCCAGACCTGGCCAAGGTGAATTCCTGCGACTCGTAACGCCCGGCCTTTAATTGGCGTTCGGGGCTGGCGAACGGGCCCTCGACGCCAAAACCGAGGCTCAAGGCATTGGCGGTAGACGACAGTTCAAAAAAGAAAGATTCGCCATCGGGTGTCGTACCCGGCCCCATGATCTCGATATCGTCGAATCCGTCCTCGCTGAAGACGGCGCATGTGGTGGGTGTGAATTCATAACGACCTGCCGACGTTTCCAACACGCCGACTTCGGCCGCTGCAGTACGTTCTGCTTTAGCCGTCTCGGCCTCAGCCTGACAACCAGCCAACATCAGAACGCCCAGGGTGGCGGCCGTCGCCAGCACGACGCTATCTCTGCGCCGTGCCGCGCGGAACCTTCGCATCTTCAAATGATTCTCCACAGGTGAGGAACGGGTTGATGATGGGCCCGAGCTTGATCACTTCACTTCCACAATTGAACGTCCCAGTAGCTCGCGATTGCTGACATCGATGAAACGCACCTCGTAGCTGCCGGCTTCTGCCGGCATTTGCAGCTCCATGCGCTTTTCTGCACCCACCTTGTGGGCGGCAATCCAACTGAAGTCGGCCTGGTCGGTGCGGGCAATCGCGATGCGTTGATCTTTGCTGTCGCCACCTCCCGTCCACGTCACAACGATGGTTTCACCGCTGCCCGCCTGTGCCGGCACACTCAGCCCGGCCCCGCTATCGAGCGGGGCATCTTCGGCCACGACCTCAAAGCTGTGGCTCGCCAAGGTGCGTCGCCCTTCGTTCAGCACATAGCGCAGCTCATATAGACCGGTGTCGGTGGGCGCCGCCATTTTGGCTTCCGTGTTGTTTCGCACCCGAATGTATTTTCCTTCGGTGCGCTCTGCTGCCCCAGCCGGCACGATCGTGATGAAGTCTTGCGGATGAATGGAAGGCGACCAGGTAACGTTTACGTCTGCGCCCGCTCGCACGAGGTCAGGGCCTTCAACCGTTACCTGCGCATCCACCACTTCCACCGGTGCGGAGGCCAAGGTGCGCTTGCCTTCATTCAAGACGTAGCGCACCTCGTACAAGCCAGGCTCGGCCGGCGCAATCAGGCTGTCTTCG
>JAJUJN010000286.1 GCA_029265335.1 Alcaligenaceae bacterium | reverse complement strand
TCACTTATGGTTCTGCGGGTCAAGGTACTGTTCACCATCTGTCGGCGGCCATGTTCACATCCATGGCGGGCATCGATATGCTGCACGTGCCGTACAAGGGCACGTCTCCGGCCGTGCAAGACTTGATGGGCAATCACGTGGACCTCGTGTTTTCGCCAATCACTGCGGTGCTGCCGCATATTCGGCAGGGGCTGCTCAAGGCTCTGGCAGTTGCGGGGCCCGAGCGCATCGCAGACATCAGCGACCTGCCAACGGTGGGTGAGACAGTTCCGGGTTATCAGAGCACACTTTGGATCAGCCTGATTGGTCCAAAAGGCCTGCCCGAGGATGTTGTGGAAAAATGGAACAAGGGTGTTGCTGAGGTGATGGCTTCCGACGAAGCCGCAGAAGCTTTTGCGCCGCAGGGCATCATTCCTGCTTCAGCCAGCGTTGAAGAGATTCAAGAGCGCATGCGCGAAGAGCGTGAGCGCCTTTCGGCTGTGATTGAAGAAGCCAACATTACTATTCAGTGATCCGAGCAAGTTTGCTCATCGGTGCGATACTCGAAAGGGTATCGCACGTTTTTTTGAGTGACTCATGGTAGACGACGAGAAGTTTTTTGCCGAGCGGGGTTTCGGCTTGAAGTTGGGGTATGGCGAACGTCCTGCGGTAGCCGTGGTGGATATCATCAAAGGGTTTACCAACCCCGACATGCCCCTGGGTTCGAATCTTGACAATGTGGTGGCAAAAACCAACGAGATCTTGGTGCAGATTCAAAACGATGAATCGGTACCTGCGTTTTTCTTTACCGTGTCGTACGACGACGAAAACCTTTCCGATGCCGGCATCTGGGCGCTGAAGCACAAGGGTGCTGCCACCTTGCGTACCGGCTCTACGGCTGTGGAGCTCGACTCTCGCCTGCAAACCGGCGACAAGCCCACGTTGATCGTGAAGAAGTACGCCTCCTGCTTCTTTGGCACGGATTTTCTGTCCCGACTGAACGCCCAGCGCATCGATACGCTCATTATTGTGGGTTGCACCACCAGTGGCTGCGTGCGCGCTACGGCAGTCGATGCCTTGCAATATGGCATTCGCCCCATTGTGGTGTCAGACGCGGTAGGCGATCGCTCGCAAGCCGCACACGACCAAAGCCTGTTCGACTTGCAGGCCAAGTATGCCGATGTGGTAAACACCGCTGAGGTGGTGCGTTATCTGCGTGAAAGGAACTGAGCTTCCGTCGGCAACAGTCAATTCAAGAGAGTGTTGGCGATCCCGGATGGGCTGTTCCATCCGGGGTGTCGTCACTTCATTCAAGAGCTTGCAGCGCCAAACTCAACCACCCCATCTCTTGCCATCCCATCCAATAATTCCAGCTCCCAGGCGATGTAGTCGCGCATATGCTGCTCGCGTTCGGCGGGGCTAACGTCATAGGGCGTGGTAGGCACGTCCAGTGGTGGGCTGTGCCAAAGAGCTTCCTGTTGCAGGGGCCTGGCCGCAAAGCCCCATGCTTCAACCCCGCCCTGTAGAACATACACGGGCAGATCGCTGATCACAGCCAGCTCGGATTGAGCCGCGGCAGACAGCGTGCCATCTGTGCAGGTGAGCAGGATGCGTTCCGCCGTGCTGGGCGGGATGAGGGATGCAAACCGTTCTGGAAGCTCAGCGCGAATGATGAATCCTGCGCCGGGTAGATGCTTTTCGCGGTAGCGGCGGCTGTCGCCGAGATCCAAGACCCACGTGCTTTCGTTCAGGATGAAATCCTTGGCATCGACCGAGTTTGTGGTTGGAATGTTTGGAACAGGTATCGCAGCCACAGGGCTCACGGTTGGGCTGGCAACCAGATCGGCTTCCTGTGTGGCGTGGCACCACCGAACGTCACGCCAACCCATCTCGGCAAGATAGGCAGCGACGAGTGCTGCTCGATGCTCATCGTGAGCGTGAATCAGGATGCGTGCGCCCTGTACCGCAACGTAGTCATCCAGGGCCTGAAGGAGTTGGCCCCCTGGTACATGATGGAAGCCGTAGGGTGTATATCGCTCGGCCTCTTCCGCCGTGCCCACCGTAAAGCCATACACCGTGCGATCGGCAGGCAAGGTTGCGTCGTCGACGGTGCATTTGGCCACACCGTTGCCCTCAGCGAGCGCACGGGCGTATGGGGTGAGTTGGGTCGCTGCCTCTGTTTCGTTGGCTTCTGCCCTTAGGCTTGGGGCAGGACGCTGTTTTTGTTGTCCAGCCATTTCCCAGCCCATCAAACCGTTCAACAGGGTGGCAGCGGGATTGGGCAGGCCAAGATCGATGAGAAACTGGGCGGCGAGAATCCCGCGGGTGCGACCTGCGCAGTGCACTACCACGGGTTGCTCTTCATTGCGGAGATGCGAGGCTACGATTTTCGGCAATTCAACGCCTGGCGCGTGAATGGCCCCGGGTAATGCGCCCTCGATATGTTCGTCGAGTGGGCGGCAATCGAAGATCAGTGGTGGGTTGCTGCCCCTGAGCTGTGCAGCGAGGTGGTCTGGCGCAATATGAGGTGTGAGGCGAGATTGCTCCAACCACTCACCAAAAGTTTTGCTGGGCACGTTGAAGCCGGTGAAGATCACGAAGCCAGCTTTTTCGCAGTCGGCAAACGTGCCGTTGAGGCGTTGTACGTTTGTGTACCCAGCGCGCTCCAACCTTTTTATGGCTCGATCTACCCGTGGGTCGCTGCTGTCTGCAGCGCACACTACCACGCGAACCTCGCGGCGTGGCAAAAGACGAGGTGCAAGCCATTCAAGTCGACTCAAAGGGACATTGCTGGCCAGAAAAAGATGCCCTTGTTTGAATTCGCCTGGTTCGCGCACGTCGATGAGGGCGATTTCGTCTTTCGGGTTCTTGGCGGCGCGTGCGCGCTTCAGCAATTGATGAAGTGTGGAAGGTGCAATCATGGACTTTGGATCCGGCGAGGTTCACCGCCGAAGTGGGCGGAAGATTTCAATACGGCTTGTGCAGCAAGAATGTCCTGAGCAAATAAGCCCAGGGACTTGAAAATGGTGATCTCGTTTCGGTGTTGGCGACCAGGGTGATCTCCCGCCAGAACCCCGCCGATGGTGCACGTAAAATCGGCCCAGGTTTTATGGCCTTGGTCTACGATGCGCCGAATCTCGGCCGCGTTGGCTTTAGCGGCGGCGATATCGTCGAGCCATGCCGGCCCTCGCGTCAGCACGTCGGCTTGCACCTCGAGGTCGTTTGCGGTGCTCGAGCCCACAAGGTTGATGTGTTGACCCGGACGCAGCTGGCTACCTCCCAGGATTGGGTCGCTGGAAGCAGTGAGTGTGCAAAGCACATCGGCTTCGGCGATGAGGTCGGCGAGCTTGTCGTAAACCTCAACTTTGACTTGGCTCGGCGCTTGCTGGGCGATTGCGTGGGCGGCTTCGGGCTTGCGGCCCCAAAGAACGACACGCATGGTGTCGGATTGGGCGCCGAAAGCTGTCAGATGGGCTTCGGCGAGCGCGCCCGTGCCAATCAGGCCAATGGTTTTTGGGCCTGGATTGGCGAGCGTCTGAGTGGCGACCACGGTACTTGCTGCGGTTC
>JAJUJN010000162.1 GCA_029265335.1 Alcaligenaceae bacterium | reverse complement strand
TAGCCGACCTCCTTGCGCACGGTACCGCTGAGCTGTCACGCCAGGAAATCGAAGACCGCTTTACCGCGCTCGATGCCAACGTGGGTTTTGGCGGCGGCGCTACCGATGTACGCGTCAACATTTCCACTCGCGGCGAGAACCTGCCGGAAGTTCTCGAACTGGTCTTCCACATTCTGCGCGAGGCCAGCTTCCCGGCCGATGAAGTCAGTCGCTGGCAACGGGCCATGCTCACGTCACTGGAGCAGGCCAGCACCGACCCCACTCAACTCGCTCTGCGTCGCCTCGCGCGTCACGGCAACCCCTGGCCCAAAGACGACGTGCGCTATGTGCCGACTTTCGAAGAAGCCATGGCCGAGGTGCAGGAAATCAGCCGCGAGCCGCTTGAAGCCTTCCATCAGTGGTTCTACGGCGCGGGGCAAATACGTTTCAGCGCTGTGGGCGACTTCGACCCCGACGCCACGCAGGCGGCGATTATCGAGGGCTTGGAAGGCTGGCAAGAAGCGCCCGCCTATGAGCGCGTACCCGAGCCCTACCACGAGATTGCGCCTGAAAGCTTCGAGATCGACACACCCGACAAGGCCAACGCCTTTTTTGTGGCTGGCATGCCCATTGCCGTACAGGACACCGACGATGACTTCGTAGCCCTGCTGGTGGCGAATCGCCTGCTGGGTCAGTCGGAAACCTCGCGCCTGTGGACTCGGGTGCGCGAGCAAGAAGGCCTTTCGTACAACGTGCGCAGTCAAATGTCGGTGTCGTCGTATGAGCCTTCCGGCAGCTGGATGATCTACGCCATCCACGCTCCCGAGAACCGCGAGGCGGTGGCAACCGCCATCGAAGAAGAGCTCGAGCGCGCCCTCGCCGAAGGATTCAGCGCCGAAGAAGTGGCCACCGAGGTTCGGGCGCTGCTGCAGCAGCGTCGCTTGAACCGTGCCCAGGACGGCGTGCTCGCCAGCGCCTGGCTCGACTACCTGGGGCTCAACCGCTCCTTCGCCTGGTCGGCCGAAATGGACGAGCAACTGGAGGCCCTCACTGCCGATCAGGTCAACGAGGCCCTGCGGCGCGTGTTCGACCCACAGCAACTCACCGAGGTTTTTGCCGGCGATTGGTAACCCACACCCCGACATCATCTGTCATCAGGCGCCCCTGCTTGGCCAGGGGCGCATCGCATTCCGTTTCTGGAGGCAACATGCCCACCTTCGAGCCCTGGGGCCACTTCATCGCTGGCCGCTTGACTGCGTTCGATCCCGACCACGCCCTGCAGCAGCGCGATCCGCGAGACGGCAGCGCCACGTGGCAGATCTCGCGAGGCTCCGCTGCCGACATCGCCTTTGCGGTTGACGCCGCGCACAAGACTCAATTCGACTGGGCTTCACTGAAGCCCCTGGAGCGCGGCCGCATCCTCACGCGCATTGCGCTGCGCCTGCGCGAAGTGGCGTTGGAGTTTGTTGCGGCCGAGCGCCACGAAACCGGCAAGCCATTGCCTCAGGTAGAGCGCGATATTGAGCTGGCTGCTCAGTATTTCGAGTTCTACGGCGGGCTCGCCACCAGCCTCGACGGCGAAGCCATCGATGTTGGCCCCGAACGCCATTGCTACACCCGGCGCGAGCCCTTTGGTGTGGTCGGAGTCATCCTGCCCTGGAATGCGCCCGTGAACCAAGCGGCGCGCGCCGTTGCGCCAGCCCTGGCAGCCGGCAATGCGGTCGTGGCCAAGCCTTCGGAATTCACCTCCGTCTCCACCTTGATGCTGGCCCAACTTGCGGTGGAGTGCGGTCTGCCTGCCGGAGTTTTCAACGTGGTCACAGGCACCGGCCCCGAAACTGGAGCAGCCCTGGTCGATCATCCTCTCGTGGCCAAGATCGCATTCACCGGCTCCGTTCGTGCCGGGCGCGAGATCGGTCTCAAGGCAGCCGAGCGCATCATTCCGGTCACGCTGGAGCTCGGCGGCAAATCGCCCAACCTGATTTTTGCCGATGCCAATCTGGACGACGCCGTAGCGGGCGCGCTGCGGGGCTTCACGGTGAACGCCGGACAAGCCTGCATCGCCGGCTCGCGCGTGTTGGTTGAACGCAGCATTCACGACGAATTCACGGCCGCTCTCGCCCGAGCCGCTGGCGAGCTGCGAGTGGGCGCCGCTGATACCGACGAGGTGGGCCCGATCATCACGCATGCCCAATATGAGCGGGTGTTGAACTACTTCGAGGTGGCGCGTGACGAAGGCGCACGCGCTTTGGCGGGCGGCGCGGTGCAAACCGTGCGCGACGGCGGCTGGTTCGTGCCGCCCACGGTGTACACCGATGTCACGCCCGACATGCGCATCGCGCGCGAAGAAATCTTTGGTCCGGTGGGCGTGGTCATGCCCTTCGACGACGAAGCCGAGGCCATCCGCCTGGCCAACGACACCTCCTACGGTCTGGCAGCAGGCGTGTGGACACGCGACGTTGGCCGGGCTCATCGCGTGGCTGCCCGGCTGCAGGCGGGCCAGATCTATGTGAACGAATACCCGGCAGGTGGCGTGGAAACCCCCTTCGGCGGATTCAAGCAAAGCGGCATCGGCCGCGAAAAAGGTCGCGAAGCGCTGCTGCATTACACGCAGTCCAAAACCGTGATCATCAAGCTCGACTGAACGCCAGCATCGCTTTACACCCCCAACCACCAGACCCATCCCAGCGCTAGCAAGGTCGTGGCCAGCGTGACGGGCAAACCGGCTTTGAGGAACTCGGTGAAGGTGATCTCTACACCTTGTTCGCGGGCTTGTTCAACCACGATGATGCCAGCGAGGCTGCCGAAAATGATGGCGTTGGACGAAAAGCCCGTGCCCAAGGCGATAGCCGCACCCAACAGATCGCTGTGGGCTGCGCCACCCAAAAAAGGGGCCAACAGCATCACCGCCGGGCTATTGCCCACGATGTTGCTGACGACCCCCGCAATCACCAACATAGGCAGCGGCGCATGCAGGTTGACTCCCAACTCGCGCAGGTGGTGGATGATCTGATCGGTAATGGGGGTATTGGCCAACGCAGCATTGACCACAAAGAGCCCCATCAGCAACAGCAACAGATTGCCATCTACTCGACTCAGCAGGTCGCGCGAGGCGATTTGGCGATTGAGCAAAAGAACGCTGGCGCCGGCCAGGGCAATCAGCATATGGGGAAGATCCGTGAAAATGAAAGCGGCGATCAACACGAAGGTAACGCAGCCGGCTTTGAGCGTTTCGCGCAGGTTGAAGGGCACCTCCTGCACGCCAGGCCCCTCAGAGCTCGTGGCATTCTGCGCTGCCGAACGCGATGTGAGCTGCCAGCGGCCCCGATAACGCCAAGCCAACAAAAGCCAAACGAGCGCCAGCCCCACGATCGAGGGAATCAGCGTTAAACGAGAAAATTCGTTGAACGACAGACCCAGCGTTTGCGCGATGATCATGTTTTGGGGGCTACCTATGATGGTGGCGGTCGCGCCGATGTTCGCGGCAAAGCAGAAGCCCAAAAGCAGCGGCACTGGGTTGAGGCCACGTTGAACGGCGATAGCGCAGAGTACCGGCGTCATGGCCACCACGACCACGTCGTTGGTCAGCAAAGCCGACAACACACCACCCACGCAGATGAGGATCGCCAACAGTATGGCGGGGCCGACTGTCAGTTCTCCAACACGACGTGCAACCCGATCGTAGAAGCCACCCACGTTGAAGGCCGCCGACACCACCATGAGGCCGAACAAGAGGCCAATCGTGTTGACGTCGATCGCAGCCCACGCCTGCGTTGGCGTGAGGCGCTCGGCCACCAGCAACAGCATGGCGCCGAGCAGCGCAGCTCCTGTGCGATCCAGCTTGAACCCGGGAAGATGCCCCACAGCCATGGCCAGATACACCAGAAGAAAGATGGCGATGGTGACATTCATGCGAGAGGCTCCAGCAATTCGGGGTCGTGTGCATCGGCACAGTCAATAGCCTGGGCAGCTAGCGCCGCGCGGCCAAAAAGATGTTAACCGCCGGCATTTGCCCGCACAAATCAACACACCTCATCTTGCCACGTGACTGACACATGCGATTCGAAAATATGGCATCAATTGAAGGGGCATAAAAAACGGGCGCCACCGAACCCAGTCGTTGGCGCCCGCGCCCGCCAGAGAACGGCAGGTGAAGCGTGATTTCACCTCACTGCTGAAGCAAGCCCAAGGACTCGATCAGTTGGCGGTTGGCATCGTAGTCTTCGCGCAGCTGCGCGGTGTAATCGGCAGAATTCACAAACGTGATCTGTTGGTGCTGCCGGGCCGCTGCCTGCTCGAACGCCTCGCTCTGGGTGACCGCTTCGCAGGTTGCTTCGAGCTGGTTCATGACTTCGCCAGGAGTGCCGGCCGGCGCGTACAAGCCGTTGCGCGCGATGATGGCGCGCTCGGCGCCCAATTCGGTGACGGTGGGAGCGTCGGCAAAGACCGGAATGCGGCGGTCGCCGAGATTGGCCAGCACCCGTAAATCTTTACCCACCACGGTAGACGCGCCGAGTGCGCCAAAATCGACATGCCCGCCCAACACCTGCGGCATGGCGCCCGCATCGCCACGGAAGGCGATTTCGTTGAACTCGATATCGGTAGCCTGGGCCAACGTGGCTACCGCCAGGTGGGGCACGGACCCCACGCCGGCGTGGGCGAACGACAGCTCGCCTGGCCGTTCTTTGGCCGCGTTCAGCAACTCATCAATGGATTCGATGGGGGAATCTTGCGGTACCGCGATCACGAAGGGGTTTTCGAAGATCTGACATACGGGCTGCAGATCACTCAATTCGTAAGGCACTTTGCCCAGCAGGAAGGGAGCCTGGGTGAGCGGCGAGGTGGGACCAAACAGCAGGGTGTAGCCGTCGTTCCTGGCGTCAGCCACGTAGGCCACACCAATGGTGCCACCAGCGCCATCGCGGTTGATCACCACCGCGTTGCCGCCGAGTTCTTTGCCGAACGCTTCGGCGAACGCACGCGCCATGGCGTCGACACTGCCGCCGGCCGAATAGGGCACGACGATTTCGACATCACGCTCGGGATAGGCGCCGTGGGCGAACCACGGTGCAGCGGCCAGTAGCAGGCCGGCCAGCGGGGCAACAGTGAATGAACGACGCATAAGTGTCTCCTTGATGGATTTGTTGGGTTCGGAAAACTGATGAGAAACGGAAGAACGGTGCTGCAGAAACGTCTGGGGCCGGCTTGCCCGATGGTTTCAACCCCCTTCATCGAACTGTTTGATGGCCTGCCCCACTTCCGGTTCGAAATTGCCGTCGAGCAAAACGAACAGCATTCGACAGGTTTGCTCGCTGCGGTTCGTCCAGGCGTGATGCGTGCCACGCTGGATGAGAATGTCGCCCTGCTTGAGGTGAACTTCGGAGTCGTCCAGCAACATGGTGATTTCACCCGAGAGCACCACGGCGTAGTCGATCG
>JAJUJN010000345.1 GCA_029265335.1 Alcaligenaceae bacterium | reverse complement strand
TCGCGCGGCAGGCTTTCCAGATAGGTGAGCACCACGTCTACGTCTTGCACACCGATGTCGAGCCGACGTTCTTCGGGGATGTTGGCCAGCGTGGTGTAGCCGTCGCCCCCCGTGGCGTTGAAATGCAGCACAAAGAGTCGGTAGGTGTGGCTGTCGTCGAGCGGCAACCAGGAGCTGGACCCGCGATGATAAATCTCGAATTCGCTGGCCCGTTGCCCTTTAGCTTGGGTGGGGTCCACGGCGTAGCGCAGGCCCGCCGTGTAAGGGTAGGGGCCGGTGCTGCCGTTGGGGCCAAATACCGCATCCAGGCCGTCTTCGATCATCGCCCGGGCTTCGGCGCCGGTGATGCTGAGCCGCCAGAGCTTGTTGTCGAAAGGCAGCACTTCGAAGAGGTCGGCCGCGGTGATCTCACCTTCCAACGGCACTCGCACGCCGCCGCCGCTTTGCAGGGCGATCTCCGCACCGCCGTAGTGACTGTGGCCCACCTCCAGGTAGGCTTGCGCCACGAACTGCTGGATATCGCCGCCGCGCACGTTCACGCTGCCTTCTTCGTTGCAGGCCGGGCTCGAGCGGTTGTAGTCTGGCGAATCGGGGCCGCCCGGCAGCCGGCGTGAACAGAGTTCGAGCGGGGCCACGGCCACCACGGTTTCTTTGAAAACTTCAACCGCTTCTTTGTAGGGTTGCAACACTTGCGTGGCGAGGGGATCGGGCGGGGTGATGCGCAACACATCGCTGGCCTCGATGTCGGCGAGAAAGGCTGCGCGATCGGCAGTGCTCGCGGCTTCCTCCCCTACGCGGAAATCGTCGCCTATCAGTACATGCGGTGTCCCTTCGCAATGGGTCACGCGACCGTCCCGGTCGAAGCTCACCTTGAGTTCGCCCACCACCTGTGCATACTCCCAGGCCTGGGCCAGGCAGACTGGATCGCCTTCACGGTTGTTGAAGGTTTGGGCATACGGCCCGCGGGGCGTGCCCACGCCATAGGTGGTCAGCTGCGAAGGCCCCAGCAAGGTATGGGAATCCCCACCGATCACCACATCGACGCCCGAGAGCTGCTGCAGCAGACGAACGTCGTAGTCGTAGCCAATGTGGCTGAGGAGAATGATTTTGTTCACGCCTTCGGCCTGCAAGGCGTCGATGGCGCGCTGGGCTGCCACCCGTTCGTTTTCGAACTCAGTATCAGGGTCGGGCAGGGAGGATTCCTTGGTTTTGACGGCGATGGTGAGCCCCACCACGCCGATGTTTTGGCCCCCACGTTCGATGATGGTGTAAGGCTGAACCGCACCGGGAGCACGATCCGGGTGCAACGCCGAGTCGGGCCCGAACCGCACGTTGGCGCTCAGTACCGGCGTTTGGCAGTCGCCGGAATTGAGGAGCTCGATCCATTGCGCAAGCCCGGAGTCGCCCTTGTCGAACTCGTGGTTGCCCAAGGTGAACGCATCGAAGCAGATGGTGTTCATCATGGCGGCATCGGCCTCACCGAGCTCACCGGCCTCGGCAAAGTAGAGCGTGCCAGTGAGGGCATCGCCGGCGTGCAGCTTGATCACGTTTTGGGCCGGCTCCGCCAGCGCTTGAAAGGCGGCGGTGACCCGCGGAAATCCGCCTGTATCGACCGTCACTGGCACACGCTCGCCGCGAGCGTTCTGCAGTTGCAAGGTGCGGCGCTGGTTGTCGAGGTGGGAATGATGATCGTTGATGTGCAATAGGGTGAGGTCCAACGGCTCTGTCAGGGCAGCCGAGTCGGGGTGACCGCCACAAGCCGTGATGCAAAGCGCCGTGAGCAGGCCAACGCCAGCCCGTTTGAAAAGGGAATGCGATGCGAGCCTCGCAGCCCGCTCGGGGCGCGGATGAATGAGTGCCGTCATGCTGGCGAGCCTCTTTGGGGGGAAGTAGCGTGATGGGTGGCAAGGCGCCATTGCGGGAGCCCCAAAATGGGGCTCAGGCCAACATGCCTGCCTCAACGAAATCCAGCAGGCGCTCCAGCGTGGCATTGTAGTCACGCCTTGCGGCCTCGCCGTCTGCCGCGGGTAACAAGCGATCAACCCGGCCATTGTCGGCCCGCAGGTACATCATGCAACCAAAAACACATTGCAGGCGCACGAAGAAAGTGGGCCCATCGAGTTCGGGGCAAGCGCGACGCAAGGCGGCCACGAATGGTTCTGCCACGGCGTCGTGCACACCAAACACGATCTGCTTCACCACGGGGTCGGGGTCAACCGAACAGATCGCCGACAGACGGTTGAAGATCGCCCCTTGCGGGGTGGCGCTCAGGCGGATGCCCGGGCCGAGAAACGCGGCGAGCACATCGCGCGCCTTTGGCGGTTGATCGCCGGCACGCTCGAGCACTTCTTGAAGGCGTTGTTGACGCTCTTGCGTGAGCGGTTGCACCCGGTAATCGAAGATCGCCTTGAGCAAGGCTTCTTTGCTGCGGAAGTAGTAATGAACCGCCGCCATGTTGGCATCGGCTTCGGTGGTGATGCGACGCAGCGAAACACCGTTGTAGCCCTGGTTTGCGAATAAGCGCTCCGCAACTTCGAGTATGCGTTCGCGAGTGGGCTTGGCGGAAACATCGGCTGGACCGTCGGAAGCAGAGACAGACGACATGGACTCTCCGGAGGAAAGCGCGGGGCATCCAAAACCCCGGATCCTGATTGTATGGTGGTATGGCGAAAAGATTTAAGTCGAATGATTCAAACAGTCGATTGACTTAAGCTCCCAGTCTTTTTACCATCCCCGCTGTTGCTTGATTGAATCGGATGGTAAGGAGCCAAGATGACAGACAAAGTGGGCAAGATGAGGCGAGTGGTGACCGGCCATGATCCCTCAGGGCGAGCGGTGATCGTGGAAGACGGCGATGCCCCCGTGGTGAAAGTCGACGAGGCCCGGCCGGGCTACGCCATGACGCAACTCTGGATTACCGATGCCATGCCGGTGCCGATCGGTAATCATCCCGATCCCACGCAGCGGCCCATCAGCTTGAGCC
>JAJUJN010000468.1 GCA_029265335.1 Alcaligenaceae bacterium | reverse complement strand
CTGGCCGCTATCAAGACCAATGGGTTCGAATCAACGATAACTGGCGTCTGCAGGAGCGCATCTGCAGGCTCGACACTCGAAACCTCTCCCCTCCTTCCGCCATCCCCCTTTAAGCATCAAGTTGTGGAGTCGAACCATGTCATCGCAGCCAAAATCCAAAGGAATCCCGGGCTTGCAGCATGTCGATCATGTTGCTCTCACCGTGCCCACTCTCAAGCAAGGCATCGAGTTTTATGAAAACGTGCTGGGCGGCACCCTGCTGTATCAAATCGGGCCTTTCGACGCGAGTGAGTTGCCACGCGCCAGCGATGGCCGCGACTGGTCGGCTGCCCACATCAACGTGGCCGGCGCAAGAGTTCACATCGCCATGCTGCAAATCGGGCCCAACCTGATGCTCGAGCTGTTTGAATACGAGAAGCCAAAAGAGCGTCGTACGGAGCCACCGCGCAACTGCGACCTGGGCGGACACCATATCGCTTTCAAGGTTGCCGACCTCGATGCTGCGCTCGCATACCTGCGCGATCGGGGGTTGAAGGTGATGGACGGGCCCATTGTGCTCGACGATGGCCCCTGCGCAGGGCTGCGCGTCAATTATTTTCTCGATCCGTTCGGCAATCAGCTGGAACTGGTGGAATACGAGCAGCAGGCTTTCGAAATCGACAGCCCCGTCGCCATCTATCGTCCTTAGCACGCACAAGCTATGTCTACGGTTGCAAAAGCCCTGAACGTTCTGTTCGCCGTGGCCCAGACGGACAACCGCATCGGCGTCACCGAACTGTGTCATCGAACGGGGCTCGACAAAGCCACCGTGCATCGCTCGCTCAAGGCTCTCGAAGCCTACGCTCTCATCGAGCAATGCTCTGAAACCCGACGTTATAGCCTGGGCTTGGGAACGGTCACCCTGGCGGGCAGCAAGTTGCGCGGGATGTCGGTGGCCACGGTGGCCCAACCTTATCTCTCGCGGTTATCGCTCGTCACCGGAGAAACCGTCCAACTCTCGGTTCGGCAAGGCGACAACGTGCTTTATTTGGCCGTGGTCGAATCGCCGCAACCCATACGCGTGGCTTCCGACGTCGGCAGCCTGGGCCCCCTGCATGCTACGGCTGCCGGCAAAGTTTTTCTGGCGAACAGCACAGAAAGCTTGAACACCTTGGCCGCGCGCCTCCCCCTGGCCAGGCATACCCCGGCCACGCTCTGTGAGATCGACAAACTCGCCCTCGACCTTGAAGGCGTTCGCGAGCGCGGCTGGAGTGTGGACAACGAAGAATAAGTGCCTCATTTGCGTGTGGTGGCAGCCCCTATCCGCAACCTTCAGGGTCAAGTGGCGGCCGCGGTCGCGGTTGGGGGGCCCACACAGCGGGTCACCCAGGATAGGCTCGAGGCATTGGCCGTGGAGGTCACCAACGCGGCCAGAGAAATCTCGGACACCTTGGCGTTTGCTCGCGAGTCATCCGCCACAGCGCATTGACCCCCGCAAAGTGGCAGCGGTACCCTGCATAACCATCGCACTCTTGGGGATTCAAATGCACACAGCGCAGGTATACGCAGGGTTCAAGCCAACCATTGGCCAACGTGTCGCCGCGATTGCCACCTTGGTGCTCGCCTATCTGGTGGCAACTCCACTGCAGGCCCAGACCAGTTCGTTTGAGCCCCGGGTGGGTCAAGAAGGCAAAGACGTGGTGTGGGTGCCCACGCCCGAGCCGCTGGTGCAGCGCATGCTCGACATGGCCGAAGTGAAGCCCAACGAGCGTTTGCTCGATCTCGGTTCGGGCGACGGCCGCACCGTGATCGCAGCCGCCCAGCGTGGCCTGGAAGCCCGGGGTGTTGAG
>JAJUJN010000156.1 GCA_029265335.1 Alcaligenaceae bacterium | reverse complement strand
GGAAAGCTGTCGGTGGCCGCCACCGCAGCACCCACTCCCCCTCCAATACAAAGCGCTGCTGATAAGGCGATCAGCTTCTTAAGCTTGAACACTGCAATCATGTGTAACTCCTTTGGTAGAAAAACCCGTGAGCAACCCGGTTTTCTGTTCTGGGTAAAGACCGAAGCGCCAGATTTACTCACCCTTGAAACTTGGTCGACGTTTGTCGCGCCAAGCCTGCAACCCCTCTTTCAGGTCTGCTGACCTCAGCGAACGTGCCTCAAACAATTTGTACTCGTGCAAATCGAAGGTGCCGTTCACCATGTCGTTGATTGCACGCTTCACTCCTGACATAGGCATTGGAGCCTGAACAATCAGCTCCTCAACCAGCTGCTGTACGTGACTATCGAGCGTCTCCGGTGCCACCACCTCGCTCAAAAATCCGATGTCCAACATCTTGCGCGCGTTTAATTTGCGCCCCAAAAAAAAGAGCTCCTTGGCTGCCTGTGGCCCCAGCCGTGTCACGAACCGGCGCACACCCGATGGGTAATAAAGCAGACCGAGACGACTCGCAGGCATGAACATTTCTGCGTGAGGAACGCCAATGCGAAAATCGCAGGCAAGTGCGAGGTCGGTTGAACCGCCATAGACCCCTCCGTGAATTCGAGCGATGGTGACCTGAGGCAAAGCCTCAACGGCATCCACGAGGGCTTCGAAGGGGTTGTTCAACGTGGGCGCATCCGACTGATTCGCAATATCGCTGACGTGGCGTATGTCATACCCGGCGCTGAAGTACTTCCCTTCCGAGCTGATCAAGACAACCCTCACGTGTGGGTCCGCTGTCAAGCGCTCGCAGTAGGTGCACAAGGTGTCGAGGTCGGTAGGTTCGATGCGATTGGCTTGTTCTGGTCGGTGCAACCTCAAGTGCGCGACCGCACCGTCAATCGTGAGAGAGGGGATCGTGCCAGCCACGTTATCTCCGTTATTACTGATGATCTTTGCATTATTACTAGTTGGCAGTTTATAATTTTGTTTAGCAGGACGCAACATGAAAACCATGGATTTAGTGGCAAGTCTTCGTGATCGCATCGAGTCGGAAATCGCCGAAGGCCGGCTGGTGCCGGGCAGCTTGCTCGACGAAAAGGAGCTCGCGCAGACTTTTGGCACGTCACGCACACCCATCCGAGAAGCCATCCAACAGCTGTGCGCGCTGGGTTTGGTGCACCGCGTACCTCGCGAGGGCGCCTACGTCACCAAACTCACGTCAAGAGAGCTACTCGAGCTACTCGAGCTATTGGCGTATCAGGAAGGCTTATGCGCGATGCTGGCCGCTCGTCGGCAAACCGAAAGCGAGCAACAGGAAATGAAGCATTGGTTGGAACAATGTGAAAAAGCAGCGACCTCGTTAGACAAAGAGGCCTATGCCCATGCGAACACTCAGTTCCACGAAATTCTCTATACGAGCTGTCGAAATTCGCAGCTCACCGATCTTGTGCGCTGGTTGCGTCGCCGCTCGTATCTCTATCGTCACAACAACTTTCATCAACGCGGGCGCATGGCGGAATCGGCATCCGACCACCGCAAGATCTTCAATGCCATCGCGAGCCACGATGAAAGTGCGGCCTTCCAAGCCGCGGTGGATCACATTGCGGTGGCCGGCAAATCATTCGCCGAATTTCTGATGAGTCTGCCTGACGAATTTATCGCTGATCAGGTTTCGCCATCCCCCTAACAACTCCCATCTCAGCCAAAGGAGCGTCATGAGCCTGTCCCCGTCTGTCCGCAAAGGTCCTCTTCAGGATCTTGTGGTTGTTGATCTCACGCGATACCTCGCGGGCCCTTACTGCTCGCTTTTGCTGGCCGATCTGGGTGCGCGAGTCATAAAAATCGAAACCCCTCAGCGCGGCGATGACTCCCGACATGTTCCGCCCTTGCAGGGCGGACAATCCACCTACTTCATGTCGATCAATCGGGGCAAGGAATCACTCGCCTTGAACCTCAAAGATGAACCCGATCGTGAACTGCTCCATAAACTCCTGAGCGAAGCGGACATCCTCGTCGAGAATTTTCGACCGGGCGTCATGGACAAGCTCGGTCTCACCGAGGAACACATACGCTCCACCTATCCTGAGCTGATATACGCTTCCATTTCAGGATTCGGACAAACTGGTCCCTGGCGGGATTTGCCCGCGTACGATTTGGTGGTACAGGCCTTGAGCGGCATGATGAGTATCAACGGTCAAGCTGATGGTCCGCCCACGAGGGTTGGCACTTCCATCGGAGACCTCGGAGCGGGGCTCTATGCTGCACTTGCGATTGTCTCGGCAGTGCACGAACGTGCCCGAACCGGTGAGGGCTCACGAGTTGACATCTCCATGCTCGATTGCCAAGTTGCTTTGCTCGAGAGCCATTACATGCGCTACAGCGTCACCGGCGAAATTCCTGACCGCGTGGGATCGCGCCACCCTCTCATCACGCCTTTCGACACTTTTGAAGCGGCCGATGGGCATTTCGTCATTTGCACCGTTGGCGACGCGATGTTCCAGCAGCTGATGCGCGCCATTGAACGCGAAGACCTACTCCAAGATCCGCGCTTCCAAAGCCCCCAGCTTCGGCTTCAACATGAACCGGAGTTGAAAAGTGAACTCGAGAAACAGTTCAGAGGCCGGGCGCGCGCTCATTGGCTCGAACTGATTGGTGAGGCAGGTATTCCCTGCAGCCCGATCAATACGGTGGCCGACATGATCGACAACCCCCAGCTCGAGCAACGAAACATCTTCGTCGATCTCAGCTCGGGAGCGGAGGTCGAATACAAGGCAGTACGTACTCCGTTCGCCGCCATGGGGTACGGCAGCGGCAGCCCGCAAGACTGGGCGCCAATGCTCGACGAGCATGGTCCCAAAATTCGCTCCGAGTTTGAGTGAATACGGCGTAGTCGAGTCGAGCCCTGCATGCGGCACGGGATCGACACCCCGTGATGGCGGCAGCGCTCACTCCGACAACGTTTCGCGGGTGAGGTGGTTTTCAAGAATGCAGGCGCACGCGCCACCCACCTCCTTACCGCAGAAGGCCCGGAAACCCCCTTCAAGGTTTGCCCGCGGACCCCTTCTTTTCCAGCAATGAATCCCAACGCTCTGCAGCTTCGCGCAATTTAGCGAATGCGCTGTAGAGCGCCCTTCTTTCCTCTGGCTCCAGCACAGAAAGAAAATGCTGTTGCCGCTCCAGTGTGAGCGGGCGCACGCGTTCAAAAAGCGCTTGCCCGGCCTTGGTCAGCGTGAGCGTGGTGCTTCGCGCGTCGCCCGGCGTGGCGCTGATGGTGAGCAGCTTGGCTTTGGCCAAGGAATGGGCAGAACGATGCAGCAGGCCGCGATTGACGTTCGTGGCCGCCACCAGGCGCGCAAAGGTGGCCGGCCCAGCATGCAGCATGGCGATAATTCGCCATTCGCTCAAACTCACTCCAGCATTTTGGCGCAAGTATCGCGACCATTGGCGTTCGAAGGTGTTCGACAGCAGGTTCATCTGGAACGTGAGATAGCGTTCGAAAGGAAGGTTTGGATCAACCTCCAGTTGCTCCAGGGGATCCTGCCAGGCTGTCGGGCCGGCAGTGCGTTCACGCGACAAGGTCATCTTCTCTCTTTCTCCCGGGCAACTTGTTCGCTCGATCACACAAGCGTATCTCATTCGCCCGTTTTGGTGCCGGCCTTCTGCTCATCCCTTTTCACCGTCCTGCCCGCCACTGTCAGGCACTCTCGTACGCTTGATCAAGTTCATTTACTAGTAAACGAAAAGATCGCATAATAAGGCCACTCGCATCCAGCTCTCTATAGAAGGAACCAGTCATGACGCAGGCCAAGCCCAGCAAGCGCCGCCCCAATATCCTCCTCATCACGAGTGATCAGCATCGCGGTGATGCCTATGGATTTGAAGGTGCCGGCGTGCACACGCCGCATCTCGATCTTTTGGCCCAACAAGGAACGCGCTTTGCCAATTGCATTACGCCCAACGTGGTCTGTCAGCCGTCACGAGCCTCGATTCTTACCGGGGTGCTGCCTCTCACCCACGGCGTGCACGACAACGGCATTGAGCTGGATGAAGATATTGCCGACCGAGGCTTTGCCGGTTCATTGAGCCGCGCCGGCTACGCTACCACCTTCATCGGTAAAGGGCATTTCTCCACCTATCACACACATGAACCCACCAAGCGTCCGGAGAACGTGGCGGGGTCGGCGCTGTATGGAGACGATTGGAACGGCCCCTATATGGGCTTTCAGAAAGTCGACATGATGCTCACCGGTCACAATTACTGGTTGCCGGAACGTGCGCCTCGGGGTTTGCAATACGAACGCTGGTATCGGGGCGACGGCTTGGCCGATCTCAAAGATGAGCTGTATCTCAAGCGTTGCGGCGACGACGGTGGTGCCGGTCAAACCCACCACTCGGGCTTGCCGGTGGCTTGGCACAACTCCACTTGGGTAGGCGATCGCACCGTGGAGTTGCTGCGCGAACATAAACGCAGTGGCAGCGAGCCTTTCTGCGCCTGGGTCTCATTCCCCGATCCGCACCATCCGTTCGACGCACCGATTCCTTGGAGCTTGCTGCACTCCCCCGAGGACATTCGTCTGCCCGAACATCGCACGCGAGATTTTGAGAATCGTCCGTGGTGGCATCGTGCCGCCATCGAAACGCCGCCGGGCATCAAGGGTGATATGGCGAGAGTGCGCCAGGAATACTCGCGCATGGATCCACAAACCGATGATCAGCTGCGCCACCTCATCGCCAACTACTACGGCATGATTTCGCTCATCGACCATAACGTGGGACGCATTCTTACCACTTTGGATGAGTTGGGCCTGAGTGAAAACACTCTGGTGATTTTCACCTCCGACCATGGCGAATGGCTTGGCGATCACGGGCTCATGCTCAAGGGCCCCATGTTCTACGAAGGTCTATTGCGAATCGGCATGATTGCACGGGGGCCGGGAATACCCGCCAACCAAACCATTGCCGACCCCGTTTCCACCCTGGATCTGGCGGCCACGTTCGCCGATTTCGCCGAAGTGCCCAATCCGTCGGCTGCGCACAGCACCAGCTTGCGTCCCCTGTTTGACGGCTCGGCCAGCCGCGACCACGCCTACACCGAATGGAAGCTTGGCCCCGAGCGCTGCGGCGTGGCGCTGGATTTGCGCGCCGTTCGTACACAGCACGCCAAACTCACTCTCGAACTGGAATCCGGCGAGGGCGAACTCTATGTATTGAGCGAAGACCCCCATGAAATGGTCAACCGCTTTCACGACCCCGCCTACAAAGGGCTTCGTGAGGAGCTCACCGATCGAATTCACGCCCGACCGCAAGATATACGCGACCCACTGCCAAAACCCATCGGTGCTGGCTGACAGGTTTGCATTCCACATCATTGAGCCAGCGCCGTGACTCACTTCCCTTCTGAGTCATTGCGCCGTGCTCGCCGTTCATCGATTTATTCGGAGATCCTATCTTGAAGAACGCAAAAACATTGCTGAGCACCGCGCTGCTGAGCCTGAGTTTCGTT
>JAJUJN010000085.1 GCA_029265335.1 Alcaligenaceae bacterium | reverse complement strand
GGCATCACCCGCGCCCTTATCGACTACGACGAAACGCTCAAGCCCGAGCTGTCACGTGCAGGCTTGGTCACCCGCGACGCGCGTGAGGTGGAGCGTAAAAAAGTGGGCTTCCACAAAGCCCGTCGCCGCAAACAGTTCAGCAAGCGCTGATACTCGGCAGCTCGCCACAGCCTGCTCAGGCTTGTGCGTCAAAAAACCCGGCCCAGGGAAACCAGGCCGGGTTTTTCATGTTCGTGGCAGCGGGCGCATATGGCCGGGGCCACGGGCGCTGGCCCGTGCGGTCAACGTCAACGGCAGGCCAGCATACGGCCCTCGCCTTCCACGCGCGGATCCAGGCCCGCTGTGCGCACGACATCCCAAAAACCGGCGGGTGAGCTCGAGACCAGGGGCAGGCCGGTGCTGGCTTCTACCTGCGGCACCGTATCGAGCGTGTACAGACCACCGCAAGACAGCAGGATGGCGTCGGCATTGGGCGCCCGCTCATAGGCGCGCTCACACAGTTCCACGAGGGCTGGAGTTTGCAGGGCATGCATTTCGGCCACACCGGTGAGGCCCAGACCCACCGAGCCCTGCACCTCGAAGCCGCAATCGGTGAGGTAGTTCACCAGCCGATCGGTGACTTCGTCGATGTAGGAAGTGGCCACAGCGAGGCGTCGGGCGCCCAGCGCTTCGAGCGCCCGCACAATCGCCGAACTCATGGTGGTGCTCGGTTTGCCGGTGACTTCGGCCATGCGCTCCTGCAATTCGCGGTTGAAATCCACTCCGCGATAAAAGCTGAGCGAGGTGCCCATCAGTGATACCGCCACAGCGCCGTCGTCGCTCAGCTCCTTGGCCACGCCCACGACTTTGTCGATCACTTCGTCGTAGCCGCGTGGTGTGACTTCGCCCAAGGCCAGCCCGCGCGCACGGAACTCGATATTGGGGTAGAGCCGCGGTGCATCGCGCGGCACTTCGCCCGAGGCGGGAGGGACGATCAGACCGATGGGACCTTGCTTGGCGCTAGACGACATAACTATCTCCAAAAACTGTTTTGAATCGAACGGCAGCGAGCTGCGTCAGGGAATATGAATTTGTGCGGTTTCAACGACCTCGAGCCAAAGATCATATTCGTCTCGCACCCAGTTGGCCAACGCCTCCGCGTTTCCGTAGGCTGGCCAGAAATCATGTGACGCCAAGGTTTGCTGCACCGCCGGCAGAGCCATCACCTCTTGCAGGGCCGCATTTACTTGCTGCAACGGCTCCGGCGGTGAACCGGTGGGCGCCACCAGAAACAGCGTATAGGCCAGATCCACATCTGCCACGGCGTCGGTCGCCTGGCTGAAATTGGCCACCGGCGGCACCTCGGCAGCCGTGGAATCGGCATCAGTAGAGAACCGGCCAAGCAAGCGCACACGCCCTTCGTCGAGGTGCGGGCGCCAGGCCGCCATACTGCCCACTCCTACGTCAACCACCTGGGCAACGACATCGGTAGCCGCCCGCGATTCGTTCACATAGGGCACATGAAAGAACCTCAGGCCGGTCGCCTGGCTCAGATGCTCCATGGCCAGATGGGGGAGCGTGCCCACGCCGGGCGTTGCATAGAGCAGCGACTCTGGCGCAGCGCTGGCGTGCTGGAGCATTTGATCCCCTGATTGCAGCTCGCTATCGCTGCCCACAGCGATCAGCCAATCGGCTTTGGCCAGCAGCGCCACAGGTGCAAAATCTTCAGTGGTGGCAACGGTCTCGTCGTTGGTGACCAGGGGATGGGTAATCAGGCTGTTGTCGGTGAGCAGCAGCGTTTGACCGTCTGGCGCGGCGCTGGCAACTCGATCAATGGCGATTCTGCCCCCGGCACCCGGACGGTTCTGCACCACCACACTTTGCCCCAGCCGGGGCGCCAGTTCGGCGGCCACTTCACGCAACATGAGATCGATGGCGTCGCCCTGGGCCGCCGGTGTCACCAGATGGATCGTGCCCTGCGCGCTGGCCAGGGTAACGGCGGAGAGGAGTCCAATGCCGGTGGCCGTTCGGACAAAACGCGCAAACATGGTTGGTATCACGTAAAAAAAACCCTATAATTTTCGCAGAAACGGAAAAATATTCGCTACACCGAATTTTACGCCGTAGCCCTTACCTCGCGGTCGCGGGGTCAGACCTCCAAAACATTCAGAGGTTCGACCCTCATCACCACGACCGCGCAACCGCATTTCAACATCAAAAGCGCCCATCTATGTCATCTGCCGACGCCCCCATTCTTACCGAAACACGCGGCGCTGCGCTCTGGATCACCATTAACCGTGAAGCGCGGCGCAATGCCCTCAATCCGGACGTCATCGCCGGTATACATCAGGCGGTCAGTTCCACTCAGTCTGATTCCTCCATTCGCGCCGTCGTCATCACCGGCACCGGCGACAAGGCCTTCTGCGCAGGCGCCGACCTCACGCGTGGCACCGGCGTGTTCACCGACGCGCCTACCGAGCCAACCACAGATTTCGGCCGATTGGCTCGCACGGTACGCGAGTTGGGCATTCCGCTGGTGGCTCGCGTGAACGGCGCCTGCGTGGCGGGCGGCATGGGCATCATGAGCCTGTGCGATCTCGCCATTGCCGCCGACCACGCCAGGTTCGGTCTGCCCGAAGGCAAGGTGGGCGTGTTTCCCATGCAGGTTCTGGTGTATCTGCGCCGCATGATCGGTTCGCGGCACGTGAACGAACTCTGCCTCACCGGCGCTTTGATTTCGGCCCAGCGAGCGCACGACATCGGCCTGGTGAACCAAGTGGTGCCGGCCAGCGAGCTCGACGCTGCGGTGGATCAGCTGTTGCAACAACTTTATGCGATGTCGCCCGTGGCCTTGCGTCGCGGCAAGGTGGCGATCCACGCGATGGAAGAAATGGCGTTTGCCGACGCGCTGAGCATGGCCGAGGCCCAGATTGCCCTCACCTCACGCACCGAAGACGCCGCCGAAGGCCTGGCTGCCTTCAACGAAAAGCGCAGTCCGCGCTGGGCACCCCAGGGAGATAAGCAATGAGCAACAAAACCGTTCGCATTGGCGGCGCGTCCGGCGCCTGGGGTGATAGCCCCATGGCCATCGGCCAACTCCTCACCGAGCCGGTGGACTATCTGATGATGGATTACCTGGCCGAGGTCACGATGTCGTTGCTCGCTCGAGCACGGCTCAAGAACCCGGATGCAGGCTTTCCGCCGGATTTCGTGGGCTACCTCAAGCCGCATCTGGCCAGCATCGCTGGGCGCGGCATCAAGGTGGCCAGCAATGGAGGCGGGGTCAATCCGCAAGCCGCCAAGCGCGCCCTGGAAGCCGCGTGCACCGAAGCCGGGCTCTCGCTGCGCATCGCCGTGGTAGAAGGCGACGACCTCATGCCCCACCTCGACACGCTGGGCCGCGACTCACTGCGTGATGCCGAGTCGGGCGATCCTCTGCCCAGCACCCTGCTCACCGCCAACGCGTATCTGGGTGCCCTGCCCATTGCCGCGGCCTTCGACGCCGGCGCCGACATCGTCATCACCGGCCGCTGCGCCGACAGCTCACTGGCCCTGGGCATACTCATGCATGAGTTTGGCTGGGCGGCCAACGATTACGACAAGCTCGCCGCAGGCAGCCCGGTCGGCCATATTCTCGAATGCGGCCCGCAGGCCACCGGCGGCGTGTTCACCGATTGGCAATCGGTGCCAGGGTGGGACAACATCGGCTATCCGCTGGCCGAATGCTCGGCCGACGGCAGCTTTGTGGTAAGCAAGCCGGCCAACACCGGCGGCATGGTCACCACCGCCACCATTGGCGAGCAAGTGCTTTATGAAGTGGGCGACCCGGCAGCTTACCTCCTGCCCGACGTCACCGCCGATTTCTCCCACGTTAAGCTGGAACAGGTGGGCGAGAATCAGGTGCGCCTGACCGGAGCCCGTGGCCTGCCCCCCACCAAGCAATACAAAGTGTCGGCCACCTGGGCCGACGGTTGGCGCGCTGTGCCCATGGTGGCCATCGTGGGCTACGACGCCGTTGCCAAGGCCGAGCGCACGGCCGAAGCGTTGCTGGCCAGAGCGCGACGCCATTTCGCCGAACGCGGGTTGGCCGATTTTTCACGCACTCATGTTGAAGTGCTGGGCGCAGAAAGTTCGTACGGCAGCCAATCACGCACCCGCGACAGTCGTGAAGTGGTCTTGCGCGTGGTGGCCGAGCATGAAGACGCCAAAGCCCTCGACCTCATGGCCCGCGAAGTGGGCAGCATCGGCCTGAGCTTCGCTCAGGGCACCGCGGGCCTGATTGGCGGTCGCCCCAAGCCCACGCCCTTGATTCGCCTCTTCACCTTCTTCGTCGATAAGGCGGCACTGCCTTCGCCAACTTTCACGCTGGCCGATAACGCGCCTCAGGAGGTTCCTGTGCCGGTGGATGGCGGCTTCGATCCTGCGCAGGTGAGCCGAGCCGAACCTGCCGGCCGCAGTGCTTCGGATCAAGTGGAAACTGCTGTGGTGCCGCTGCGTCGGGTGGCCCATGGGCGTTCCGGCGATAAGGGCAACAGCTCGAACATTGCCATTGTGTGCCGCCGACCCGAATATTTCGATTGGCTATGCGCAGAACTCACTGCGGAGCGCATCGCCGATTGGTTTGGCGAATGGGCCGAAGGCGGCACCACTCGCTACCTGGCGCCCGGTTTGCCGGCGCTCAACTTCCTCATTCACGGCGCCCTCGCCGGGGGCGGCATGGCGTCGCCGCGCATCGATCCTCAAGGCAAGGCTTTCGCCCAACGCGCGCTGGAGATGCCGATTGCGGTGCCCAGAGCCTGGTTGCGCGAACTGCCGGAGCAGTGAACCAGCCGTTCTGAAGCCTGTCATCTCGTCGTCTCGCCCCTCGTGGGCGAGGCGTCATTCGGGGCTTTGACCGCGACTGCAAGATACGATCCGACACAGAGATTCCTCGGCCTGGCTTGACACACAACGTACATTATCCTAATGTACGGACAAAAGTCCGAACACTAGGAGACAATACATGTCGACCAACCGCCGCCAGGCTCTGCAACTCATGGGGGCCTCGCTTGCCGCGTTCGCCCTGCCGGCCGCCGTCCGCGCTCAAGATTCCTTTCCTTCGCGCCCCATCACCATGGTTTGCCCCTATCCCCCGGGGGGCTCCACCGACCAAGTGGCGAGGTTGGTACAAAACGAGTTGGCCAAGAGCATCGGCCAGACCGTGATCGTCGAAAACCGGGGCGGCGCCAACGGCACGGTGGGGTCGGCCCACGTTGCCAAGGCCGATCCCGACGGCTACACGATTCTGCTGGCAACGCAACCCATCGTTACCATCAACCCCTACCTCTACGAAACGCCGGGCTTCGATCCTCTTACCGATCTCACACCCATCACCAAGGGCGTCAACGCGGTGATCGCTCTCGCCGTGCATCCTTCGGTGCCAGCCAATAGTCTCGAAGAACTCATCGAGCTGGCCAAGCAAGACCCGGGCAAGGTCACTTATGGATCCTCGGGTACGGGTTCGCCGCAGCACATCGGTACAGTGCGGCTCTGCCAACAGGCGGGTATCGACATGACGCACGTGCCCTACAAAGGGGGTGGGCCGATGGTCACCGACCTCGTGGCTGGCCACATCAACGCGGGCATCGTGAGCCTGTCGGCACTGCAACCCTTCGGCGATCGGGTCCGGATTCTCGCCGTAGGCGAAAGCGAGCGCTTTGCCGGCGCACCCGATATACCCACCATTGGCGAAACCTTGCCAGGGTTCACGCTTACCACCTGGCTAGGCTTTCTGGGCCCCAAGAATATGCCTGCCGAGCTGGCGGAGTTTCATTACCGACACCTGGCCGATGCCCTGGCGCAACCTGCGCTCAAGAAGCAGCTCGAAGAAATGGCCTTGCCGGTGCAGGCCGATGGGCCGCAAGCCATGCAGCAACTGATCCAGGAAGAGTATCAGCAGTATGGCGACATCATTCGCAACTTCAACATCACCACCAGCTGAGGGAGCTGCCATGAGTTTGCGGGTGGTTGTGCTTGACGACTGGGAACAGGTGTTCAGTCGGCCGGAATCCTTTGCGGGGCTGGCCGATCGTCTCCACCTCACTGTGCATCGCCATCCCTTGCAGGGCCAGGCCTTGCACGACGCTCTCAGCGGCGTTCAGGTGCTGGTGCTCAACCGCGACCGAACACCGGTCAACGCCCAGCTCATTGCGTCATTACCCGAGCTGCGTTACGTCATTTTCACCGGCCCGCGCAACGGCACACTCGACCTCGCGGCCCTGCAGGCGCGCGGCATTCCGGCGAGCGGCACCGCTGGTGGGCCCGCGCGAGCCACCACCGTAGAACACACCTGGGCGCTCATCCTCGCCGCCATGCGCCGGCTCGACCGGCAATTCACTCTCATGCGCGAAGGGGGTTGGCGCTCGGCCGAACCCACCAGCTTGCCAGCCGCGCTGCATGGCAGCACGCTCGGCTTGCTGGGCCTCGGTCATATCGGCGGTGCCGTGGCGCGCGTGGCTCAGGCGTTTCAGATGCGGGTACTGGCCTGGTCGCCCTCGCTGACTGCCGAGCGGGCGGCCGAACACGGCGCCGAAGCCGTGCCGCTCGACACCTTGCTCGCGGAATCTCACGTGTTGAGCGTGCATCTGGCGTCGAACGCCAACACCCATCATTTTGTGAATGCAGAACGGCTCTCGAAGATGCGCGAAGGTGCGGTGCTGGTGAACACCGCCCGCGGCAGCGTGCTGGATACCCAGGCGCTGATCAACGCACTCAACACCGGGCCTCTGGCTGCTGCGGCCCTGGATGTCTACGAAACCGAACCGTTTCCAGCCGAGCACCCGCTGCGCCAGCACCCCAATGTGCTGCTGGCCCCTCACACGGGCTTCGTCAGCGAACCCGCTGCCGCCGAGTTCGTTGCCGGAGTGCGCGAAGCCCTGGCTGCCTGGTTGAACGACCAACCCTTGCCGAGGCTGGTAACCCCACCCACTTCGTCTTGATAGGCTTGCCTCTGTGACTCGCCCTTGCCCTGCACCATTGCCACCGCAGGCTCCCAACCGGCCTCTTCCGCCCGGAGCCTGCGATTGTCACACCCACGTTCTCGGACCCTTCGAGCGCTTTCCGCTGGCGCCGGAGCGTGCCTATACGCCCCCGCCTGCTCCAGTCGACGATCTCAAACACAGACTTCAGGTACTCGGCTTGGAGCGCGTGGTGGTGGCGCACGTGTCGGCACACGGGCACGACCTGGCCGCCACCCTGCACGCACTCGATGCGCTGGGTGAACAGGCTCGCGGCGTGGCCATACTCGCGGCCGACACCACGGATGCTGAGCTGAACTCGCTGCACGAGCGCGGTATTCGCGGGGTACGCCTGTCGTCCGCCTATGGCACCGACACACCCATCAATCTCATCAACGTGCAGCGTTGGGCCGAACGCGTGGGGCCGCGCGGCTGGCACATCGCCATGTGGCCCGGGTCAGCCGAGGAGTTGTCGTTATTGCGTTCGTTGGCACCCGGCCTCCACGCCCCCTTGGTGATCGATCACCTGGCCAACCATGCCTGGCAACCGGAGGCCGGCCTGGAGCAGCCTGGGTTCGGCGAACTGCTGCGCCTGCTCGATACCGGCCGGGTGTGGCTCAAAGTCTCCGGCATGGCGCGCGCCTCCACTCTGGGGTATCCGTGGCCAGACTTGCAGCCTTATGTGCAGCGCTTGCTCACCGAGTATCCAGAGCGAGTGATCTGGGCCAGCGACTGGCCTCATGTAGGTTTATGGGACAGCCCCATGCCGGCCTGCCATGAACTCATCAACTGGCTCGACGACTTCAATTTGAGCGAACAACAGCGCCAGGCATTATGGGTCAGCAACCCCGAAAAACTCTACGGGTTCGAGGCGATGCCGCGCACATAAGCCTCGGCTTCCACCAGATCACCCACCCCAAGAAGAAAAGGTAACTTTGTGAATCGCCGAGAATTGCTACGTCTGTTCAGCACTACCGCTTTGTTTTCTGCTGCGCCATCGATCTTTACTACGGCTGCCGCGGCGTCGCGCTCAACGGCCACTATGTTGGTGGG
>JAJUJN010000438.1 GCA_029265335.1 Alcaligenaceae bacterium | reverse complement strand
GTCGGCCAGGCGCTGGTCGCGCCGCTCGGCGGCCTGACGTTGCTGTTGCTGGCGGCGCTGCGCCAGGGTGTCGAAGGCGTTGAGATCGCGCTGCCGATCGCGCCATTGGTTCTGCCCCTGCGCCAGCTCTTGCGCCGAGTTCTGCACCACACGACGTTGCTCGGCAATGGCCGATTCCAGCACGCCGATGAAGCGCTGGTAGTTCTGCCAGCCTGCCGCCGAGAGCCCACTCTGCACTGCATTCTGCAACCGAAGACGATAGTCGCTCAGGTAATTCTCCAGCGCGGCGAGCTGGTTTTCGGCGCTGAGCTGCGCCTGCTGCAGGCCACCCAGCTCGCGGGTGGCGTGGTCGAGCTGGTCGCGAGCCAGGCCGATGAGCGTGTCGAGAGGTTGCTGCCTATGCATGGTGTGGCTGGGATGCTTGGAACAGGGTTTGTAGGTGAGCCAGCGCTTCTTCATGACGCACGCTCTGCTGCAAGTCTTGCTGCAGGATTTGCGTGAGCGCGGGGTAGAGGTTCACGGCTTCGTCGAGCTGGGGGTCGTTGCCCGGCGCGTAAGCGCCCACGGCAATGAGGTCGCGGTTGCGCTGATAACGCGAAAACGCCTGTTTGAAGCGGTTCACTTGTTGCACGTGGTCGCGCTCCACCAGCGCCGTCATGGCCCGCGAAATCGAAGCCTCGATATCAATCGCTGGGTAATGTCCGGCTTCGGCCAGGCTACGCGCCAGCACCACATGGCCGTCCAGAATGGCTCGCGCCGAATCGGCGATCGGGTCTTGCTGATCGTCGCCCTCGGTGAGCACCGTGTAGAAGGCGGTGATGGAGCCGTGAGCGCCCTTGGGGCCCAGGGTGCCGTTGCCCGCCCGTTCCACCAGCATCGGCAGTTTGGCGAACACCGAAGGCGGGTAACCCTTGGTGGCCGGCGGTTCGCCGATCGCCAGCGCGATTTCGCGTTGCGCCATGGCGTAACGAGTGAGTGAATCCATGATCAACAGCACATCGTGGCCCTGGTCGCGAAAGTCTTCCGCCACGCGTGTGGCATAGGCAGCGCCTTGCAGTCGCAATAGGGGCGACACATCTGCTGGCGCGGCCACTACCACGGCACGCGCCAAGCCTTCGGCGCCCAGAATGTTCTCGATGAAGTCCTTCACTTCGCGGCCGCGCTCGCCGATCAGGCCCACCACGATGATGTCGGCGCGCGTGTAGCGCGCCATCATGCCCAGCAGCACGCTCTTGCCTACACCCGATCCAGCGAAAAGCCCCATGCGCTGGCCTCGGCCCACGGTGAGCAGGGCGTTGATGGCCCGCACGCCCACGTCGAGCACGGTATCGATGGGCGCGCGATCGAGTGGGTTCACCGGCGGCGTATTGAGGCTCACCGCGCGAACATTCTGCAGTTCGCCCAAGGTATCGAGCGGTCGGCCCGCCCCATCGAGCACTCGCCCCAGCAGGCCGGCGCCCACGGGCACGGTGCGACCGCGCGGCGTGTCGCTGGCCGGCGGTGGGCAGAGCGTGGGCCCCTCCAGCGCAAACACTCGCGCGCCCGGCGCCAGGCCGGCGATGTCGTGCTGGGGCATGAGGTAGAGCGTGTGTCCGTCGAAGCCCACCACTTCGGCCTCGGCCGTTTCAGCCGAGCCGGGGGAAATTTCCACCACACAGGCCGACCCGACGGGCAGGCGCAGGCCGGTGGCGCGCACCACCCGGCCGGCAGGGCGGTTGAGCTCGGCGCCCTGCACGCAGGCGGCGGCGGTCGCCAAGGCTTTTTGCCAGGCTGGCACGCCGTAGTGCGACAGCGCGGCAGATGTTAGCTGAGCTGCCATGGCGGCTCCAGTCCTGTGGCGGCGCAGGCCCGCTCCCAGCGCACAGCCAGCGTGGCGTCCAGTTCACCCAAGGGGCTGACCAATCGGCAGCCACCGCGTTGCAGCTCGGCGTCGTTTACCAGGCGCCAACCACGATCGTTCAGGGTGCCCCCCAGCTGCGCCGCCACGAGCGCCGCGTCGAGCGGGTGGAGATGCAGCTGCACCGCGCCGTCGCCCACGGCGTCGTGATGCAGCAGCTTTTGCACCAAACTCACGATGGCCTCGGGCCGGG
>JAJUJN010000239.1 GCA_029265335.1 Alcaligenaceae bacterium | reverse complement strand
TGCCCAGGGCCTCTGCTGTAGTCGACACGCGGCGTTGACGGCGCAGTTCGTCGAAGATCAACAGTAGGTTGAGGTCGATATCCTTGAGATCCATCGCGATAGTCCTGGCAGAAATATTAAATATTCTTTGAATTCTATTTATAAATCATTGCAGACAGGCGATGATGTTTGTCTGTTGACTGGCGCTGCTGCGGCACGCTGGTGGAACCTATTTATTTACAAGTCATCAGGAGGCTGCCGTGACCCACGTCAATCCTGCGTCGCCACCTCATTGGGAAAAGGGCGATACCAGTCGCATCCCGTTTCAGGTGTATACCGACCCGCAGATTTATCAGCGCGAGCTCGAGCGCATTTTCTACGGTCCGCACTGGAGCTATGTGGGCCTGGAGTGCGAGGTGCCCAATCCGGGCGACTTCAAACGCACCCAGATTGGTGAGCGCTCGGTGCTGCTCGTGCGCGCGAAAGACGGCTCGATTCAGGTGCTAGAAAACGTCTGTGCCCATCGCGGCGTGCAGTTCGTGCGCGAGCGCGCCGGCAATCGCAAGCTGTTTGTCTGTCCCTATCACCAGTGGAGCTACGATCTCACCGGCAAGTTATTGGGCGTTCCGTTCCGCCGTGGGCTTTCGCGCGACGGGGTCACGCTGGGGGGCATGCCGGCTGACTTCGATATGTCGGAGCATGGCCTCACAAAGCTGCGTGTCGCCACGCGCAATGGTGTGGTGTTCGCCACCTTCGATCACGAGGCCGAATCGTTCGAGAGTTATGTCGGTCCAACCATTCTGGGCTGGTTCGATCGTGTGTTCGACGGGCGTGAGCTCACGTTGCTGGGCTATAGCCGGCAGCGCATTCCAGGCAACTGGAAGCTCATGCAGGAGAACATCAAAGACCCTTATCATCCGGGCCTGCTGCACACCTGGTTCGTCACTTTTGGCTTGTGGCGTGCCGATAACAAGTCCGAGCTGCAAATGGATGAACAATTCCGTCATGCAGCGATGATTTCGAGGCGCGGCAATGCGGGTGCGGCCAACGAGGTTACGAAGGGGGTGTCGAGTTTCCGTGACAGCATGAAGCTCAACGACGACCGCTTCCTAGATGTGGTGCATGAGCCCTGGTGGGGTGAGCCCACGGCAGTGATGACCACCATTTTTCCCAGTCTCATCATTCAGCAGCAGGTGAACTCGGTTTCTACTCGCCAGATTGTGCCTGTCGATGTGGGTACTTTCGACTTTGTCTGGACGCATTTCGGCTTTGTCGAAGACACGCCCGAGATGGCGCGGCGACGCCTGCGTCAGGCCAACCTGTTTGGCCCGGCGGGCTTCGTTTCCGCAGACGACGGCGAAGTGATCGAGCTGTCGCAAGAGGGGTTCAATCAGAAGCCTTGGCATCGTGCCGTGGTGGAGCTCGGTGGGCGCGGCGCCGAAAACACCGACCATATGGTTACCGAAACCCTCATCCGTGGCATGTACCAATATTGGCGTCGCGTGATGGAAAGCTGACGCTGCAACCGGACCTTCAACCATGATCGACTTTCAGACTTTTCAGGAACTTAATCGGCTGTATGCCGATTATGCGGCTGCACTCGACAATCAGGAGTGGGAAAAATGGCCCGAGTTTTTTGTTGAAGATTGCGTGTATAAGGTGCAGGCCCGCGAGAACTACGAACGTAATCTACCGCTGTGCCTGATCGATTTCGAGAGCAAGGGAATGCTCAAGGATAGAATCAATGGCGCCACCGACACGATGTATCACGATCCCTACTACCAGCGTCATGTGGTGGGGGTGCCCTGTTTGCTGTCGGTCAGCGACGATGTGATTCGCTGCGAGGCCAACTACGCAGTGTTTCGCACCCAGCCCAGTCAACCCACCACGGTGTTCAATGTGGGTCGCTATATCGATGAAATCGTTCGTACGGCCGATGGGCTGAAGTTGCGTTCGCGCATCTGTGTGTACGATTCCGAGCTTATTCCCAATTCGCTGATTTACCCCATTTGAGGGTTTGCGATTCAGTCGGTAACCAGCCCCAGGCGCTGGGCTGCGCCTTGAATGTGCAGCCACATCGCCTGGCGGGCAGCCTCGGGCTCGCGCGCCCGAATGGCATCCAGCATCACTTCGTGTTCGCGATGGGCGTCGTGCCACAAGCCCTGACGCGCCGAGTTGTGGCGGGCCATGGCGATGGCGGTGGCGATATGTGTGGTGAGAAAGCGGTACATATCCAGAAACAGTGGATTGTCGGTGGCTTCCGCCAATAAATGATGGAACTGGGCATCGGCCGCCGTGCCATCCTGCCCTTCGGCCACCGCTTTGGCCATGTCGTCGAGCGCCGACTGCAAGCGACCGAGTTGGTCGGCAGATCGCCGACGCGCCGCCAGCCAGGCGGCTTCGCCCTCCACACCGCGACGCAGTTCAAAGATGCGAGCCAGGCTGAGGTCGGTGCCGGGCAGGGTGTCGAGCCGGAAGCTGCGAGGGCGATCGGCCGAAGACACAAATGCGCCCACGCCTTGAACACTGTGGATCAGACCGTCGTTTTTCAGTTGCGACAGGGCTTCGCGCACGACCGACATGCTCACGCCGTACTGCTGCGCCAGGGCGCTGCCTGTGGGCAGTTTCTCGCCGGGCCGGAATTCGGCTGCCGCCAGGCGGCTTCGCAGACGGTCGGCCAGTTCGTCGGCCAATGACTGTCGACCTAGACTATGCGGCATGGTGTTCAATCAAGAGCCGGAGACTTCGTCGGGTAGTGTCTTGCCCGGGTTCATGAGACCGTGAGGGTCGAGCGCCTGCTTGATGCGTCGCTGCAGTTTGAGCTCCACTGGGCTCTTGTAGCGCAGCAGTTCGTTGCGCCGCAGCTGACCAATACCATGTTCGGCACTGATTGAGCCGCCAAACTTGTGAACTTGATCGTGCACCAACTGGTACATGGCGTCTTGGCGGGCGAGCACTTCGGGGTCGGCTTCGCCCACGGGCCCTTGAACGTTGTAATGCAGGTTGCCGTCGCCCAAGTGACCGAAGGTGATATTGCGTACCCCAGGAAAATGCTCTTGCAGGAGCTGGTCGGTTTCAGCCACGAATTGGGCGATGTGTGAAATGGGCACGGCAACGTCGTGCTTGATGTTCTTGCCTTCTTCGGCCTGGGCCAATGGGATGCTTTCGCGCAAATGCCACATGGCGTGGCTCTGGGCGAGGTTTTCGGCCACCGCGGCGTCTTGGATGAGTTCGTCTTCGAGAGCGCTGCCCAGAACGGCTTCGAACCTTTCTCGTGCGTGTTCTTCGCTTTCGCTATCGGAAAGCTCAAGCAAGGCATACCAGGGGTGATCACTCACGGCGCCCGAGAAGGGCAAGCGCTGTTGCGGATAGATGCGGGTGACCAATTCCATGCAGGCAGCCGACATCAGCTCGAAGCCCGTGAGCGAGGCGCCAAAGCCGGCGCGAGCACGCGACAAAAACGCCACCGCGGCTGGGACCGAAGGCAGCGCGAGAAGGGCGGTGCACTGCGCTACGGGCCGGGGATACAGCTTGAGGGTGGCCGCCGTGATGATGCCCAAGGTGCCTTCGCTGCCGATGTAGAGGTCGCGCAGGTCGTAACCGGTGTTGTCTTTGCGCAAGCCACGCAGGCCGTCCCACACCTCGCCTTCGGCGGTGACCACTTCGAGGCCCAGGGCGAGCTCACGCATGTTGCCGTAGCGCAGCACTGCAGTGCCGCCGGCGTTGGTGGCCAGGTTGCCGCCTATGGTGCAGCTGCCTTCGGCCGCAAGCGACAGCGGAAACAGGCGGTCGGCCTTTTGGGCGGCCTCTTGCACAGCTTGCAGGATGCAGCCGGCTTCGACCGTGATGGTGTCGTTGTCGGTGTCGATGGCGCGAACTCGATTGAGGCGCGAGAGCGACACCACCACTGCACGTCCGGAAGTGTCGGGCGTGGCGCCCGCCACCAAACCGGTGTTGCCGCCCAAGGGCACGATGGGCGCCTTGTGCGCGATGCACAAGCGAACCACTTCGGCCACTTCGGCGGTGTTGGCAGGGCGCACCACTGCCACGGCCCGGCCGGTGTAACGCTGGCGCCAGTCGGTGAGCCAGGGTTCGGCATCGACGCCGGTGAGC
>JAJUJN010000525.1 GCA_029265335.1 Alcaligenaceae bacterium | reverse complement strand
GGCCGTTGGCGTCGCGTTGAATGTCAACATGCCCTTGATCATTCGACAACGTAATGCGCATGGGCGGCAAAATCCACTCATGGGTAAACACCACAGGCGCGGCCGGCCTTACCGAGATCGACACTGGCGCTGTCGCCCAGGCACGTGGTCGCAAACGATCATCGTGAGCGAAGACGTCGGGAGGCGCGCCAGCCACCGTGGTGGGCAGCGGTTCGCCCGGTTTGAAGTGCCGTTGTTGGCGTTCGAATCGATAGCCGTTGCGGTCGGCCCGCCAGGTAATGGGGCGGCCGTCCATGCGCACTTCACTCTGGGCAAGGGCGAACAAATGCGCCAGTCGCTCTGCGTCGGTACGTAGGTCGTTGCTGCGCGGCCAAACACTGATGCTTACCACGGTGGCCATGATCCCGATGATCACCACCACCACCAGTAATTCGATGAGCGTGAAGCCTTGGCGACGTTTGGAAGTTGCTAGAGATTCCATGAGCCGATGTCGGCGTCGGCGCCTTCACCGCCGGGTGCTCCGTCCGCACCCAGCGAGAACACGTCGATTTCGCCATGCACGCCGGGGTTCAGGTATTGATAGGGCTGACCCCAGGGATCTTGGGGCAGCCGCTCCAGCGTTTGCCGCCAATTCGACGACACCGGGCCGGCAGAAGGCCGCGCCACGAGAGCTTGCAAGCCTTGTTCGCTGGTCGGGTAACGGCCATTATCCAAACGATAGAGCTTGAGGGCCTGCATGATGGTGGAAATATCCTGACGCGCCGCCACGGCCCGAGCCTGGTCGGGACGGTCGAGCAATCGGGGCACCACCAGAGCGGCAAGAATGCCCATGATCACAACCACAACCATGATCTCGATGAGCGTGAAGCCCTGAACGGGGCGGCGGGGCGGGTAGGGAACTGCGTGGGGCAACACGGTGGCAAACTCCAGAATGGGCCAGGTCGAAAGATCGGTATTATGGCGGGTGTACTGCCTGTCCGTCACCTTCAACACGAGCAACGCGCATTCATGGTTCGAAACTGGAAGCCCGATTGGGCCGCGGCCTCGCGCCGCAGCCTGCAATGGTTCGGCATGCTGGCCTGCGCGGCCGGAATCGGTGTATGGGGGGCGATACTGCTGGCTCCAACGCCGCCTCCCGCGCCGCCAGCCATGGCTGCCGCGCCGCTGCTCACCACCGACGTCTCACCGGTGGCGGCGTGGTTTGGCGGCGGGCCCGCGAGCCGCGTCAAAATCGTGCCCAGCGGCCTCATTGCCGCAGGAGCGGCGGGCACAGCCATTCTTACCGTAGACGGCGGGCGGCCCCAGGCCTACGCCGTGGGCAAGCCGCTGGCCGCCGACCTTTGGCTG
>JAJUJN010000061.1 GCA_029265335.1 Alcaligenaceae bacterium | reverse complement strand
ATTCCTGCAGCAGCTCCGGAAACCGCTGGCCACTGTAAGGGTCGCGCCCCAGCGCACGTAGGGTTACGCCATCGGTGCCGGGCGCTCGTCCCAGGCCGAGGTCGATTCGGCCTGGGTAGAGGGTTTCGAGCGTGCCGAACTGTTCAGCCACAATGAGAGGCGCGTGGTTGGGCAGCATCACGCCGCCCGAGCCAACCCTGATGGTGCTGGTTTGACCCGCCACGTGTCCGATGAGCACGGCGGTGGCGCTGCTGCCCACGCCAGCGATATTGTGATGTTCGGCCAGCCAGAAGCGACGGTAACCCAGGGCTTCGACATGGCGGGCCAGGGTCACGGAATTGGCGTAGGCGTCGGCAATCGTGCCATTGTGGGCAATGGGCGCGAGGTCGAGTACGGACAGTGGAATATTGGCGTGTGCGGTCATGAAGCGAGACGAGAACCCAAGCAAGAAGTATCGGAAGATTGGCGCTGTGTCATCAGCCGCGCCAAGCGAAATAAACGCTCACGGCGCAAGGCTTCCACGAAGACTGGAGACCGCGGGCGTCCGGCGCTGGCCAGGTCGGCCAGTGTGCGATTCAGCACCGCTTCCACGGTGTCGGGATCACGTTGCCACCACTGCACCAGCAGCCGGTCGGGGTCGATCAGCGTTAGCCCCAAGCGCCGAAGCTCCGCACGCCGGAAATCCTTCAAGTTCCAGGTGAGCACGGCACATTGCAGTGCAGCCCCGGGCCAGCGGGCACGAGCCGCCAAGCCGGCAGCGATCACGTGCCAGTCTTTGGGATCGCTTTCGCGCAAACCCTGGAGGTAAGGTGTGATGTCGCCCGTGTGCGCGCCGGGGCAGCGTTGTTGCATGAGCTCCCACTCGGCATCGAGCACCGTGGGTTCCACGCCCCAGATGCGATGAGCATTGCGACGCCATTCTTCGCCTATACGCTCACTCCAGATCGGTTGAAACCAGCCAAGATCGGCGAAGTCGAGCAGGGCAGGGCGCAGAACCCCGGACATCAGAATGCAAGCGTCGAGTACAAAGCCTTCGGCCACAGAAGGCCTGGCGGGCGTGGAAGGAGCGGAAACAGGCATGTCTCAGTGTAGCGCGAAGCTCCAAAACCCCGGGCCGGGCGGCTGGTCTGCAAGGGTACAATTCGCCTCCAATGCTGCGGTGTAGCAAGCGATCGGCTTGCTGTCGGCCTTTCGAAGAACCGTTCTTGTGGATATTGTCTCGCCCCTGCTGCCCTCGGATGTCGCCTGGATGCGCCTGGCCTTGCATCAGGCCGATCTAGCCGCCCGGGCGGGTGAGGTGCCGGTGGGCGCGGTGGTGGTGTCGGCCAATGGTGTGTGTCTTGCGGTCGGGCGTAATTGTCCGGTAGCGGCTCACGACCCCACCGCGCACGCAGAAATCCAGGCTCTGCGCAGGGCATGCGCGCACGAGCGCAATTATCGGCTCCCGGGCGCAACTTTGTTTGTCACACTCGAGCCCTGCATGATGTGCCTGGGTGCCATGCTGCAAGCGCGACTGGCGCGTGTGGTGTACAGCGCGGCCGACCCCAAGACGGGGGCCTGCGGCTCGGTTCTCACCTTGGCCAACCAGCTGCATCTGAATCACCAGACCGCAGTGACAGGCGGCGTTCTGGCTGATTTGAGCAGCACCATGCTGCAACGTTTCTTCCAAGAGCGGCGAGCCAGTCGGCGCGCGGAACGCGACAGGCGCCGACAGGGCACCCAGCCCATGGAATCTACCGGCAGCGCGGGAGGAAGTGGCGACGCATAATGTGATGCAATAACATTGCATTTATTGCGGGTTAACGCTATGATTCTGGCAACCACACACCGCTTGCCGATCATGCATTCGCCATCCCAAACCCCTCGTACCAAAAGTCGCCTCTCGGTCCTTTGCGGCCCGGTACATTCACGCCTATGGCTCGCGGCACCCTGGGTGCTGGGTCTCTGGGCCGCGGTGTTCTGGGCCTGGGGCAACGCATGAGCTTGCCGGCCGTCGAATTCCACAATCTCACGGTTCGCTATCACGGGCGTACAGCGCTGCATCACATCACGGGCCAGGTGCCCAAGGGCAGTCTCACCGCCATTGTGGGCGCGAACGGGGCGGGCAAGAGCACCTTGCTGCGCGCCACGCTGGGCCTCACGCCCTGGGCAAGTGGCAGCGCGAGTTTGCACGTGCCGCGCCAACGTGTGGCTTACCTGGCGCAAACCAGCGATATTCAGCGTGATTTCCCCATTTCGGTGCTCGATTGCGCCATGTTGGGGTTCTGGCCGAGCAGTCGTTGGTGGCAGGGAGTGGGTAACGGTCAACGCCAGCACGCCCTGCACGTGCTCGAGCAGGCCGGACTGGCTGAAGTCGTTCACTTGCCCGTTGGAGAGCTCTCGGGCGGGCAGTTCCAGCGACTTTTATTCGTGCGCGCCATTTTGCAAGACGCCGAACTTATCCTGCTCGACGAGCCATTCGCCGCCGTTGATACCGAAACCACACAGCATTTGCTTCAAGTCATTCAACACTGGCATCAGCAAGGCCGCACCGTATTGGCCGTGCTGCACGACGCCGGGCAGGTGCGACAGTGGTTTCCTACCGCGCTCAAGCTGCACGAAGGTCGGGTCGTAGCCTGGGGCAATACTGCCAGCGTACTGACAGCACCCATTACGCAATCGGCTGCGTTGGCGGCCTGAACCTCTTCCCCCATTCTCTCGGCATGTACGAATACCTGGTCGCGCCGTTTGTCGATTTCGTCTTCATGCGGCGCGCCCTGGTTGCCACGCTCGCCGTTGCGGCGGGCTGCGCACCTTTGGGAGTGTTGCTCACTCTGCGCCGCATGAGTCTGGTGGGCGATGCCCTGGCCCACGCCGTGCTGCCCGGGGTGGCCGTGGCGTTCACCTGGTTTGGGCTGTCGAGTCCTGCCTTGAGTGTGGGAGGGTTCGTGGCCGGCGTGATCGTGGTGCTGGCGGCCGTCTGGGTGAGTCGCAGAACGCTGTTGCAGGAAGATGCCACCTTTGCCGCAGGTTACCTGGTGGCACTGGCTGCGGGAGTGCTTTTGATTTCTGCGCAGGGCTCACAGCTCGATCTGCTGCATATTCTTTTCGGCAACATTCTGGGGGTCGACCGAACGGGTCTGATTCTTGTCACGCTGGTTGCCAGCGTGACGCTGCTGAGTCTGGCGGTGTTCTATCGAGGCTTTCTGCTCGAAGCTTTTGACCCTTCGTTCCTGCACGCGGTAAGCGGTCGGGGCGCCGGCATACAGGTGCTTTTTTTGCTGTTGGTGGTGGCCAACCTGGTGGCCGCCTTCCAGGTACTGGGCACCTTGAAGGCGGTTGGGCTGCTGATGTTGCCGGCGGTGTCAGCGCGGCTTTGGCATCGATTGCTTCCGGCTCAGCTGCTGAATGCCGCCTTACAGGCGGTGGTGGCGGGCTATGCAGGCCTGCTGCTGTCATTTCACTACGACTGGCCGTCAGGGCCCATCATTGTGCTTTGCGCGGGGGCTCTGTATGGCGGATCGTTGCTGCTGGCCCCACAAGGTTGGCTGGGCCGACGCATGGCGCGACCTGGAGCAGCCAGCGTTGGGCCATAACCTCCTGCTCACAGAGATTCCACGATGCGCTTTTTGTTGTCGCGGGTAGCCGCTTTCTGCCTGCTGCTATTGGGCTTCACAAGCTGGAGCAGCGCGCCGGCGCAGGCCAATACGCAACCGCCTCAGCCGCCGTCGGTGGTGGCGAGTTTCAGCATTTTGGCCGATCTGGTAAGCGCAATCGGCGGCGACCACGTGACAGTGCACACCTTGATCGATCGCGAGCAAGATGGTCATGTGTTCCAGCCGCGACCTTCGCAGCTGCGTCAGCTGCAGCAAGCCGATCTGGTCGTGGTGAACGGCCTGGGTTTTGAAGGCTGGCTCGCACGGGCCTTGCAAGCGGCAGCGCATGAAGGCGTCGTGGTGGTGGCCACCGAGAATGTCGAGCCACTTTATCTCTCTGCCGAGTTCGCCCACCAGCACGGTCATGCCCACGGGGCTGAGCCTGGCGCCCATCCGCATGAACACTCTGTGCGCCAGCCCGCGCACGAACATGAGCTTGCAGAGGAAGAACCGAACGCAGCCAAATTGGCGAGCGAGACGCCCGATCCGCACGCTTGGCAGGATCCGCAGCGCGTGCAGCAGTATGTGCTTGCCATTGCCGAAGGGTTGGCGCGGGTAGACCCAGAACGTGCGGATCGCTATCGCCAGCGGGCAGAAGCTTACGTGCAACAGCTGGCCGAGCTCGACGCCTGGATTGAAGCTCAGCTCGCCCCCTATGCAGCACAGAACCCCACATTCGTCATTCCGCACGCCGCCCTGCAGTATTACGCCGAGCGCTATGGGGTGAATTTTTTGCCGGCTCAAGGGGTGGCGGGGGGTGAAGCATCAGCCCAGCGTCTTGCCGAGCTTATCCGCCTGGCAGAGTCTGCAGGTACAGCGGGAATTGTTGTCGAAGGTCCGAGTGTGCCGGCCGTGATGCGCCAACTGGCCGCAGAATCGGGTTTGCCCGTGGTAGGGCGTTTGTATAGCGACACCTTGTCGGCTCCAGGCGGACCGGCCAACAGCTACCTGGAAATGATGCGTCACAACACGCAAGTGCTGGTTGAGGCATTGGCCGCAGTACCGGCGTCGGGCTTGTAGCAATATACCCCCGGGTGGTATATTGGATCGCAAGATTCATTCACCCGGAGGCATGGTTGAAAACTTCCGCGCTCACCACCGCAGACGCTGCCAATCGGCAGGCTGTCGCCGCACGTCAGGTCACATTGGCCATCAAGGGCATGACCTGCGCGGCGTGTTCTGCCCGCGTCGAGAAAGTCCTTAATCGCATTCCGAATGTATCGGCCACCGTGAACCTCGCCACGGAAACGGCGCAGGTCGAGGTGTCTGCACCTGAGGTAGATGCCGATGAGCTCATCGCGCGAGTGCGCAAGAGTGGCTACGACGCCGAGTTGCTGCAAGATCCCAGCCAAGCGGCGGCAACCGATGAAGATGGCGCCCAGGTAGAGCTGCGGCGCCTGTGGCTCGCTGCCATTTTCACCTTGCCCTTGATGGTCGAGATGGTGGGCATGCTCGGCTTTGGCGAGCATGGTTGGGTTCCCCGTGGCTGGCAATGGTTGTTGGCCACGCCGGTGCAGTTCATCGCGGGGTGGCGCTTCTATCGAGGCGCATGGTTGAGCCTGCGCAGTGGCGCCGCCAATATGGATGTGCTGGTGGCGCTCGGCACTTCGATGGCTTACGGCTACAGCGCGGTGGTTACCGCCATGGGTTGGCAGCACCACCATGTGTATTTCGAGGCCAGCGCAGCCATCATCACTCTGGTTTTGCTCGGCAAGTGGATGGAGCAGCGTGCCAAAGGCCGCGCTTCCAGCGCCATCGCGCATCTGCTGAACCTGCAGCCTCGAACCGCTCGTATCCAGGTGGGCAGCGACATTCACGAAGTGCCGATCGATCGCGTGCAGGTTGGCGACACCGTGGTGGTGCGTCATGGCGAAGTCATCGCCGTCGATGGCGAGGTTCTCACGGGCAACGCGGCGATCGACGAAAGTATGCTCACCGGTGAAAGCTTGCCAGTGAACAAAGGGGTAGGCGACCGCGTCTTCGCCGCCACACGCAATCGCAGCGGTTCACTCACGGTGCGTGCCTCTAGTGTAGGAGCAGCCACGCAGCTGGCTCAGATCGTGCGGCTGGTGGCCGAAGCCCAAGGGTCACGTGCACCCATCCAGCGATTGGCCGATCGTATTTCGGGTGTCTTCGTGCCGGTCGTGCTGGGCATTGCCCTGCTTACCTTTGCCATCACCTGGTGGTGGTTGGCCGATGTCACACCGGCGATCATCCATGCCGTGGCTGTGTTGGTCATCGCCTGCCCCTGTGCCCTCGGTCTGGCCACCCCCACTGCCATCATGGTAGGTATCGGCCGTGGTGCCGCTCACGGCATACTGTTTCGCAGTGCCGGCGCGCTGGAAGTGGCCGGCAAGGTGGATACCTTGGTGGTCGACAAAACCGGCACGCTCACCCAGGGTCAACCGAAAGTGGTCAAGGTGCTGCCCCAACCGAACCACACCGAAGCCGAAGTGTTGCGTCTGGCCGCAAGTCTCGAAACGGGTTCCGAGCATCCGCTGGCCCTGGCCATCCTCGAAGCAGCCGCCGAGCAGCATCTTGAGCGCGAGAGCGTCGACGATTTTCAGGTGGTCGAAGGCCTGGGGGTCATGGGTAAATACGCCGATCAGCCGGCGCGAGTCGGCGCACCGCACTGGGCTCTGACCGACACGCCCGATGCCGAGCGCGCGGATGCGCTGATCGAGCAGCATGCTTCGGCGGGTCACAGCCTGGTGGCCGTCGTGATGGCCAACCAACTGATCGGTTTGATCGCCATTGCCGACCCCTTACGGGATACCTCGCGTGAGGCCATCCAACGGCTCCAGGCGGAGGGGGTGGAAGTCGTGATGCTCACCGGCGACAACCCGCAAACCGCCGCCGCTGTGGCTCAGCAAGTGGGCATACGCAACTTTCAGGCGCAAACCTTGCCACAGCATAAGGCTGCGTACATTCGCGATTTGCAAAAAGAAGGGCGAATCGTGGCCATGGTGGGCGACGGCGTGAACGACGCTCCGGCCCTGGCCGCCGCCAATGTCGGCTTTGCCATGGGGGCAGGCAGTGACGTGGCGCTCGAAGCCGGTGCAGTGACCCTCATGCGCAACGATCTTCGTTCCGTGGCCGAAGCCTTGGATCTTTCGCGCGCTACCGTGCGCAAGATCCGGCAGAACTTGTTCTTTGCCTTCTTCTACAACTCGTGTGGGATCCCGCTGGCCGCTGTTGGCCTGCTCAACCCCATTCTGGCCGGTGCCGCCATGGCCTTGAGCTCGGTATCGGTCGTCAGTAACTCGCTGCTCCTCAAGCGGTGGCGAGGGTTCACAGGAGAAATCTCATGACGCAAGCTCAACCCGGTACCATCACCACATTACAGGTCGACGGCATCACCTGCAGCGGCTGTGTGAGCACCCTTACGCGAGTACTCAAAGATCTGCCTGGCGTGGAAGACGTGTCAATCGATCCGGAATCGGGCCGCACGCAGGTTCGGCACGATGCAGGGCAAGTGAATGGCATGCATTTTCGCGAGGCGATCGAGGACGCGGGTTATGACGTCGAATAAGTCGTCGACGAACCCACACACCCTCGATTCGAACGCTGCCGTCTCGGCAAAGGCGGGTAGCGATGCCGGGCTTGCCCAGCCCACGGTGGTTCAGCCCAACAAAGCGGCCTTGCTGTCGCGCCTCAACCGCATCAGCGGTCAAGTGCAGGGCGTAGCCCGCATGATCGACGACGACCGTTACTGCATCGACGTGCTCACCCAACTCGCGGCGGTGAAATCCGCTCTCAACCAGGTGTCGATGCAATTGGTCGAGAATCATGCCCGCGGGTGCGTGGGGCGAGCCCTGCAAGAAGGTTCGGGCGAGGCTGCTGTTGATGAATTGCTGAAGGTTCTGCGCCGGCTCGACAGCAAAGCCTTCAGCTGAGCAGTCACTGCTGTTGGCCGTGCGCACCTGGCGAACCGGCGGCGAAATGCCAGCCCTTGCACGGTACACTCGTTGGGTTGCCCCCTGCGGCGTGTTCTGCGAGTTTGAAGCATGACGGCATCTCATACGCCTGCGCCGGCAGCCAAAGGGCGCGGTCGACCCGGTATTTACCTGATGTCGCCCTCCGGTCGTGTCACGGCGCCAGAACGGATCGAACAGGCTCAGGCCCATCTCAAGGAGCTGGGGTTTCGCACCGCTCTCGATCGAACCGCTCTTGCCGAGTACCAGCGCTTTGCCGGTACCGACACACAACGCATCGCCGCCTTTCGGCGCGCCTTGCGCCACAAAGGCGAAATCGTGATGGCCACGCGCGGGGGATATGGCATGACCCGCTTGCTGCCGCACCTCGACTGGCGGGCGCTGGCCGACAGCGGCAAGCGTTTTGTGGGGCATAGCGACTTCACGGCGTTTCAGCTGGCACTGCTGGCGCAAACGGGAGCGGTCAGCTGGGCCGGGCCCATGGCGTCCTTCGATTTCGGCGGCAAACGTTTGAATCAACTCACCGTCGATCTGTTCATGGATGCGATGCGCGACGAGCTGGAATTGCTGAGTTTCGAAACCGACGATGCCGACCCGGTGGATGCCCGCGGCGTATTGTGGGGAGGTAACCTGGCCTTGGTATGTGCCTTGGTGGGCACGCCGTGGCTACCGCGCGTGCGAGGTATCCTGTTTTTGGAAGATGTCAACGAATCGGCGTACCGTGTGGAGCGTATGCTGATTCATTTGCTGCACAGCGGAATCCTGGCCACGCAGAAAGCCATCGTGCTGGGCCGTTTCACCGAGATGCCCAAAAGCTCGCTCGACGCGGGCTACGACATGCATTCGGTCATTGCCTGGTTGCGCCACCAAGTGCGCACTCCGATCATCACCGGGCTGCCGTTTGGGCACGTGTCACTCAAGGCCACCTTGCCGGTGGGCGCGCGTGTTGGCATCGCCACGGAGCCAGGCATGGCTCACTTGGTATTTCATGAGCATTGAATTGAATATCGATTTACATTGTCACTCCAATATTTCCGATGGTGCGCTGCCGCCCCAAGAGGTGTCGGCGCGCGCCGCAGCCAATGGCGTAGATGTTCTGGCCCTGACCGATCACGACGAAGTGCAGGGCCTGGCCCACGCCGCCAGCGCAGCCCACGAGCACGGCATCAAGTTTGTGCCGGGGGTGGAGATTTCCGTCACCTGGGCCAATCGCGGCGTGCACATCGTGGGCTTGAACATCAACCCGAACGATGCCACCTTGCTGAAGGGTCTGGCTGGCACCCGGGCGGGGCGCCATCAACGTGCCCATCGCATTGCCGAGGGTCTTGAAGAGGCAGGCTGGCCCGGTGGCATGGCCGCCGCCGAACGCCTGGCCGGCAATCCCGACATGATCAGCCGCACTCACTTTGCCCGTTTCCTGGTGGAGCAGGGCGCGGCGCCGTCGGTGAGCGCGGTGTTCAACCACTATCTATCGCCTGGCAAGCCGGGTTTCGTGGCCACCCAGTGGGCCAGTTTGAGCGACGCGGTGAATTGGATTCGCGGCGCCGGCGGCCAAGCCGTCGTGGCGCACCCGGGTCGCTATAACTTCAGCAGCAGCACCTTCGACGCCTTCCTGGGCGAGTTCATCGATCTGGGGGGCGTTGGCATCGAAGTGGTGACCGGCAGTCATTCGGCCGACGAATACGCAAAATGGGCCGCCGTGGCCCGACGCTTTGGTCTGCTCGCCTCGCGGGGCTCGGATTTTCACGCCCCCAACGAAGGTCGGGCCGATCTTGGCTCCTTGCCACCCCTGCCCAACGGGCTCAAGCCCATCTGGCATGATTGGTGGT
>JAJUJN010000003.1 GCA_029265335.1 Alcaligenaceae bacterium | reverse complement strand
AGGGAAAACCGGTTGCAGCGTTGAGCGCATCGCGCTCGGGCATATCGGCTTCGACCAGCACAACGCCCAGCCGCTTCAGGGTTTTGAGCGCCTCTTCGTAGCGCTCAGCCACTCCGGGCTCGAGATCTGCAGCCTGGCTATCGCGCGGCACCCCCACGCGCAAACCGCTCAACGACACGTCGAGCCTGGCCTTGTCACCCGCCATGAGGGCATCGAAAAGCTCCAGATCGGCAACGGTGCGGGTGATTGGGCCCGCCGTATCGCGCGTGCGACACAGAGGCACCATGCCAGCGTTGGAGTACCTGCCCGTGGTAGGGCGCAAACCCATAACGCCGCACAAAGCAGCCGGTATGCGTACCGAGCCGCCGGTATCGGTACCCAGCGATGCCGGGGTAAAGCGAGCCCCCACCACGGTGCCCGAGCCGCCGCTGCTGCCTCCCGGCGAACGCTTGGGGTCGTAGGGGTTGCGCGCCGGGCCTGTGGTGCCGTTGTTATTGGTGATACCTATGGCCAGCTCGTGCATGCGCGTTTTGCCAGCCATCAGGGCGCCAGCCTCCAGCAGCGAGTTCACCACGGCGGCGTTCTGGCCAGGGCGGCGCGACTGCAACACGCCGGTGCCCGCGGTGCCCGCATATCCCACCACGTCGATGTTGTCTTTGATGGCTATGGGCACGCCCGCCAGCTGCTGGGCTTCGTTGCGTGTGGCTCCAGATTGATCGACATCGCGCGCTGCGTCGAGCAAACGCTGGGCGTCGAAATCGGACCAGGCCTCGAGCGCATCGTTCTTGGCGATGTGATCCACCAACTCCTGGCAATACTCCTGGGCCGAAAACCGCCCAGCCAGCAAACCGTTACGGGCTTCGAGAACACTGAGACCGATCAACTTCATGACACCCCCTGCAAAAACCATTCCATTCGCCCACTGACGCCGAGCTGGTTGTGAGCGTTGAAACTGCGAGAACAAGAGCGCTTCATTCTGCCTCGCAGACGGGCCAGCGCCCATCCTCAAAATTGAGGAGCTTCTGATCTTTCGGCTCGAGATCATTTAATAGCTAGCACCGTTGGAAGGGGAGCCACAAGCGGGAAACACCGGATTGCCGCTGAACGCGATGGCGTGATAGTGATTCAAGGATTGGCATGAACTGCGCCCGCATTCCCTGGGCAGGCTCCAACGTTCAGCCCGGAGACATCTATGTACTTGAGTGCGGCACGTAGACAAACCCTCGCCACCCTGCTGGGCAACCTCCAGGAGTTCACCGACTCCACCGAATTGCGTCGTGAAATTGGCCCACCCCTGCTCCAGCTACTCAACGCCGACCAGTACATTTCCTACGTTTACGACCCCGCACGCCAACAGTTCACAAACGACCTTTCACCCACGCTCGCCCCTGGCACCCTGCAGGCTTACCGCGACTATTACGTGGCCTTTGATTGCGTCACGCCTGTCATGGCTCGCCTGAACCGCCCAGCCATCGTGGAACGCGAGGTCGGAGTCCAAACCCTGCGCAGCAGCACCTTCTTCAATGAATTCCTGCGCATGGAACGCATGACGTCCGGCATCAATCTCTACCTGCGCGATCAGCACAGCGAGTTGGGTGATATCCGTCTCTGGCGCGAGTCGCACCGCCCTGCCTTCGACGACGCCGATCTGCGGTGGTTGGAACTGCTGCAACCTGCCCTCAACGCAGCCTTGCGACGCTGTCGCGATCGGGGCGTGACCCAACCATCGCTGCCTTCGCGCAAAGCCTGTCGGGCGGGGGCCCAAACCGAATCTCCGCGCTGGCATGAAGCCCAACTGAGCCAACGCGAAGCTGAGGTGGCGCGCATGGTGGCAGCCGGGCTCCCCGACAAGCAGATAGCACGAGAGCTGCAGATTTCTTTCACCACCGTGCGTACCCACCTGGGCAATATCTATCGCAAGTTGGGCGTGGCGAATCGGGTGGCGCTGGCGAGCCGCCTTTCGGGCGCGACGAAACCACATGAAGGGCGGGCCACCGGTACTTGAGCCACCTCCACGACGCCCGCGACGTCACCGCACAAACTGAGGCAACCACAGCGAGATGGCGGGGAAGGCGACCAATATGGCCAAGCGCACGATGTCGGCAAACACGAACGGAATCACGCCGCGGAACATGGTGGTGGTGGACACTCCGGGTAGCAGTCCGCGGAGCACGAAAATGTTCATGCCGAATGGCGGGGTGATGAAGCTGAGTTCGGTGGCTACCACCACGATGATGCCGAACCAGATCAGGTCGAAGCCGAGGCTTTGCACCAAGGGGTAGAACAGGGGGACGGTGAGCAGAATCATTGACATGCTTTCGAGCACGGTGCCCAACAGCAGGTAGATGATGCAGATGGCCACGATCACTAGTATGGGGTGAACCTGGTACTCGGCCACGAGGTCGAGCAGGTCGCCAGGCGCCGAGGTGAAATTGACGAAGCTGGCAAACATCAGGGCGCCGATCATGATGATGAATATCATGCCGGTGGTTTTACCGGACTCCACCACAATCTCAACAAAGGTAGACCAGGTGAGCTGTCGTCGGGCCAAGGCAAAGAGGAAGCCCAGGAAGGCGCCCACCCCGGCCGCTTCGGTGGGGGTGAAAACGCCCGCATAGATGCCACCCAAAATCATGATGAGGAGCGCCAGCACTGCCCAGACCTCGCGCAGGGAGCGCAAGCGACCACGCCAATTCACGCGGTTCGCCCGTGGACCGGCGGCGGGGTTGCGTAGTGTGACGTACTGCACGGCGGCCATGTAACACGCGATGGCAAGCAGACCTGGCAAAACGCCCGCAGCGAACATTTTGCCCACGCTCTGCTCGGTGAGCAGGCAGTACACCACCATCACGATGGATGGGGGAATGAGTATGCCCAGCGTGCCGCCAGCCGCGATGGTGCCGGAGGCCAGCTCCGCGTTGTATCCCAGCCGACGCATCTCGGGATAAGCCACTTTCGACATGGTGGCGGCAGTGGCCAGACTGGAGCCGCAGATGGCGCCGAAGCCGCCACAAGCCACGATGGTGGAAAGCGCCACACCACCGCGACGATGTCCGAGGAATGCGGCGGCAGCGGTATAGAGCTCACGCGACATCCGCGCCTTGGTGACGAAATTGCCCATCAAGATGAACAAAGGCAACACCGACAGCATGTACTGAAAGCCGCTTTCGTAGACCACGGCGCCCACCATGGCTTGGGCCGAAGCCCAGTTGCGCAGCAAGCCCAGACCCACGAAGCCCACCAGCGCCATGGCGAAAGCCACGGGCACTTGGAGGAAGATCAGCGCCAGCATGGCGGCAAAACCCAGCAGGGCTTCAGTCACGGCGAGCCTCGGAGTGAGTCGTGCCTGGCTTTGGCATCTGGGCGTCGTCGAGACTGGAACCCGGCAAATGGCCGTGTCGACTGGACTCATAGCCGAACAGCTGCCCAAGATGCACCAAGGCGTTGAGGGCGAGCAGCAAGCTCATGGCATACACGAAGGGTCCCAGCGGGATGTTGATCATCGGCGTGAGGTCGCCGTAACGCGACACCGAAACCGCCTTTTGCCATGCGACCGTGGCCAGCAAGCCACTGATGCCGCAGGCGAGCAAATGCCCGGCCGCGCGCTGGAAAGGCCGCGCTCGACGCGGCACCAACAGACTGAAAATATCGACCACCACGTGACCGTGACTGAGCGTGACCAGCGGAATGGCGGCGAAGATCAAAGCCACCATCAACAGCTCAGTGAGCTCCACGGACCCCAGTACGGGGCGGTTCAGCAGGTAACGCCCGGTGGCGTCGACCGTGGTGAGCAAGCTCATGACGCTGAGGCTGACCACCACGATGGTGGTCAGGATCCCAGCGAGCCCACGTTCCAGCAGGGGAAGAAAGCGCATGACTGCGACCAGGAGTGCCCTCAGGATTGATCGGCGTCGAGCTCATCCAATTGACGGCGGAACTCGGCCAGCGCTGCCGGGCCGTCGATGCCCTTGGCTTCGGCCGCATCGAGCCAGGCCTGTTCGAAGGGAGCCGTCCGCTCCTTCACAGCTTCCACGAACTCTTCGTCGGCCATCACGATGGTGGCGCCACTGGCGTCGAGCGCCTTGCGCCCTTCCGCATCGTGCTTGTCCCAGGCCTGCCCTGCCATGCGCGCCATGTATTCGCCAGCCAACCTATCCAGTGTAGCGCGATCTTCGGGCGACAGCCGCTCGTAGGCGTCTTGGTTCATGAGCACACCGTGGGTGTCGGAATACAACCCGCCCGGAAACATGGTGGCGTGCTCCACCAGGGTATCGAGCTTGAATGACACCAGCGATTCGGCCGGGAAGAACACGCCATCGGCCACACCCGTGCTCAGCAGCTCGTAAGACTCGGGGGCGGGCTTGGCAAGCGCACTCGCACCCAGCGCTTGGGCCACATCGGCGGCCATGCCACCGCCCACCCGGACTTTCAGGCCCTGAAAGTCGTCGATGCTTTCTACGGGTCGGGAGGTGGTGAACACCATGCCCGGGCCATGCGCGTAGATCGACAGCAGATGCACGCCATCGTGCTCGCCGGCCTCGGCCAGATATTCATCGTAGACGTTCCAGGCCGCTACCGAGCGGGACTCGGCCGATTCGCCAGAGAATGGCATGACGGCGAATTTCGTCAGTTCGAAACGCCCCGGGTAATAGGAATGGGAAACGAAACCCAGGTCGACCAAGCCGTCGCGCACCGCGTCGTAATGACCCTGCGGGTTGGTGACAGGCTTGGGCAAAAACTTGACGGTGACGCGCCCATCGGTGGCTTCTTTGAGCTCTTCGGCCCAGGGCAGGAAGAAGTCGGCCATCACGGCGTGAGTGGGCGGCAACCAACTCGAGCCCGTGAACTCGACATTTTGGGCGGCAACTGCGAAAGGAGCCGAAAGTGCGGCGCACAGCGCCAGGGGCCGAAAGAATCGATGTGGTGCCATTGTGATGTGTCTCCTTGTGTTGTGATGACTTCGTGGGCTTGCGACTTCCTATGAGACGGACGCGGCGGTTGCCCGCCGTACCAGAGTGGTTAAATCGCCGTCGTGGCGAAAGCCAGCGGCGTCCGCCGCCGGCGTACTCAGGGGTGGATACTCCCCAAACTGCGCTTGCAGCTCGGCCCGCGGCCGATAACTGATCTGCTCGGTGGATTCCTTGCCGAACACTTCTTGCAGGGCTTGAATCAAGTCGGCAACCGACATTTGCAGTGCGGGGAGAGTCCAGGGGCCGCCAGCGTCGTCGCCGGGCAGGCTCGCCGCGTGCAGCAGATTGTCGAGAGCGCAGTCCAACGACATCAGCCACAGCGTGGCCTCGGGGCCTACCGGGCACTCGTAGGGTTGGCCAGCAGCCGCGGCACGCATGAGGTCGCTCGAGAAGATCGACCACGCGCCGTTGGGCACCGGCGGCCGCATCACGATGCCCGGAATGCGCACACTCCGCGCCCGTAGCCATCCACGGCGCGTGTAATTGGCCAGCAGAATCTCACCGATTTGCTTTTGAGCGCCGTAGCTCAAGGCTGGGGTCAGCGGCGTGAGGTCATTGACATGGTCGGGTAAAGGTACGCCGTACACGGCGATGGAACTGCTGAACACCACCACCGGCTTGTGGCCTTGTTGGCGCAAGCGTTCGAGCAAGCCCAGCAAGCCTCTGAGGTTGACGTTCAGACCCAATTCGAAATCGGTTTCGGCCAGCCCGCTGGGGATGGCCGCGAGATGAAACACCACTTGCGGCGGCACCTCGGTGGCGCTTTCGAGCACGGCCTCATCGGTGATGCTGCCCGTGACTTGCCGTACGAAATCGGCCGCGGCGGGCGCGCCGAACCGGAGATCGAGCAGCGTGAGCGTGCTGATGGGCGTGCCGTCGGCCAATTGGCGCGTGGCCGCCAACCGCTTTGCCAGGCCGTGGCCAATGTAGCCATTAGCGCCGGTGATGAGAACATTCACCACATGCCTCCAGAATTGGAAACGACTCGCGGGCCAGAACGAGCGCCAGCGCTGTTGAAGAGTGAGAAGCGCTTCATAGGCCACCCAAGGCCGGCACTGGCTCGGCCGTGCGCAGGCGATCGAAGGCCCAACTGATGTCGAGCTCTAACGCCGCGCGGGCAGCCGCCGCGTCGCGACGTTCGAGGGCCTCAACGATGCTGTCGTGCGTTGCCCGGGATGGGCGCGCTGGCGAGTGCATGAGCTCGCGCGCCGCGCGCAGATACGGCCCCGATTGCAACCACAGGCTCTCGATGATGGCGAGCATGGTGGGCGACTCGGCATACTCGTAGAGCGTGAAATGAAACACCTGGTTCTGCTCGAGACCCGCAGCCACCCGGTTGGGGGTGCCCAGAGCTACCCCGATTTTTTGCGCCAGGCCGCGCAAGGTTCTGATGCCGGCGGCGTCGATGCGCGCCGTGGCTCGCTCAATGGCGGCGCCTTCGATCAGCAAGCGAGTGCGCCAGATATCTTCCAGCCGTTCGGGCGACATCAGCGGCACGCGCATCGACCGGCTCTTCATGGGCTCAAGTGCACGCTGCGCGGCCAGCCGACGCAGGGCCTCGCGCACCGGCATCATGCTGGTGTTGAGTGCGTTGGCGGTGTCTTGGATGCCAAGCACCTGCCCGGCAAGGTAATCGCCACGCATGAGGTGGTCGCGCAACCGCCGGTAAACCGCCTCATTGACGGGCAACCGTGTGACAGGTTCGAGAAGGTGGGGTTTTTGCAGCGCCAAAGTGTTTGGGATTTTTATCTTTGATCAAAACTTCAAACACTGTAGTAACCCCGAAACGAGGCCGCTATTGGCGTAATCCCGTAGCTGCCGTCACTCGCCCACCACCCCGCGCACGAAGCTGCGCAACAGGGTTTCCAGCGCTTCGTCACCGGTGCCTATGGCGTACATCTCGGACATATGGTTGTGGCCCTCCAGCTGGTAATACCAGGCGTGACCACCGCCGTGATACCTGATGCGCTCGTGGAGATCGGCCGCCTGGCGATAAAAATCTTGAGGGTCCCACTCGGCCACAGCGATGAGAAAGGGGAGATCGAGCTGCACCAGCCCCGCATAGGGCGACTGTTCGGCGTAGCGACTGGTGTCGGCGCCATAGTAGGCTTCGAGATTGGCCGCAGGCTTGGCGGTGGCGGGGTCGAACACGCCCGAAAACAGTATCACCCCGGCCACACCGCCCTGCGGCGCAACATGAAACTCAGCGTGCCCCAAATAGTGCGCCACATGCGCCGCCCCCGCCGAATGACCCATCAATATGATGCGATCGGGGTCGCCGCCATACTCACCGATATGCTCGCGCACCCATTGCAGAGCCGCCTGCAGGTCTTGCTGAGCAGACGGCCACACGTGCTCGGGCGCCAGGCGATAGGTCACGTTGACTCCCACCAGACCGTTCTCGCTGGCCCAAACCATCAGGTTGTCGTAGTAGGGAGTATCGGCCGTATTCTTGTTGCCGCCCACAAAACCGCCGCCATGCACAAACACCAGCACCGGATGGGTCACCGGTTCATCTTCAACGGTAGCTGGCGCCTCGGCGGGCGTGTACACGTCGAGCCGGTGACGTTCATCAGGCCCATAGGCCACGTCGCGGGCAGTGGGTGGCGGCAACTCAGGGCGATGCAGCATTCGGTACAGCTCGGCCGCAGCCGGAGGGTCGATCACATAGCCCTGCAGGCGCAAGCGTTCACGAATGCCCACCGGCATGGTGGCAGGAATATGGGTAAGAGCTTGTGTCATTGGGCAATCCCAGCCGCTGCGAAGGCTTGTTGTAGATCCATCATGAGGTCGTTGGGGTCTTCCAGCCCGATGTGCAGTCGCACCACGGGCCGGTGTTGGGTAAAGACGGAGTGGCCAGCGAGATCTTCCGGCGCCAGCAATTGCACCAGACTTTCGTAACCACCCCAGGAAAAACCGATACCGAAGAGCTCCAGCGCGTTCACAAAGCGCTCGGCGGCCGCCATGCTATCTGTGGCTAGGGTAATGGACAGCAAACCATTGGCGCCGCGGCAGTCGCGTTGCCAAAGAGCATGGCCTGGATCTTGCTGCCAGGCCGGGCACCACAGGCGTTCCACGCCACGATGCTCCGCCAGAAACGGCAGCAGAGCCTTGAGGTTGCGCTCATGCTGGGCGAGGCGCACCGGCATGGTGCGCACCCCGCGCAGAGTGAGAGAGGCATCGTCGGCACCCACAGTTTGGCCCAGCGCGTAGTGGGTGTCGTGGATGCGGCGCGCGAGCTCGTCGTTGCGTACGCTCACTGCCCCCATCAGGACATCGGAATGGCCAGCAATGTATTTGGTGGCCGACACGATAGAGATATCCACCCCCAGCGACAGCGGCCGGTACAGGTAGCCCGAGCCCCAGGTGTTGTCGGCGGCTACCACCACGCCCCGTTCGTGGGCGGCCTTGGCCAGCGCCGGGAGATCCTGCATTTCGAACAGCAGCGAGCCGGGCGATTCCACGTACAGCAAGCGCGTGTCGTTGCGCAGCCGTTGTTCGGCCGCCCCCGGCTGGGGTGGGTAATACTCCACCTCAATGCCCAAACGCTGCAGCACACTTTCATGCAGCTTGCGCACCGGGCCATAGACGCTGTCGGGCACCAGCACATGGTCGCCGGGCTCGAGCAGGGCCAGAAACACCAACGATATGGCAGCCACTCCCGACGGCGCCAGAAAGCAATGCTTGCCGTCTTCGAGTAAATTGATGGCATCTTCCAGGGCGTAATGCGTGGCCATGCCTTGCCGGCCGTAGCTGGGAATCCGCTCACCTTGCCGCTTGCGCCGCACCACTTCCTGAAAGGCCTGAGTGCTGGCAAAGCGTACGGTACTGGTGCGCACCGTAGGCACGTTCACGGGAGCCACGCCGGTGTCCGGATCGAACTCCGGGCTGCCGGTATGCAGCAATTGGGTGTCAAGTTGACGACTCATGAGAAAATGCGCCCCTTGGAACTCGATGGCAAGTTTTTGGCAATGCCGTCGATCATAACTCTGTCCCCGTCAGTCACGGGCTCAGCCCTTGCCCGCCGCTCCGCTTCAGGCCGAGGCCGGCTGCCGATCGCGCCTGATGTCGCTCGTGTTTGGTTTGTGTCATGTCGCCCCATTTGATTCGCTGGTTTCCCTTTCTCGCCTGGCCTCGCCCCACCGTGGACAGCCTCAGTGCCGACGCTCGTGCAGGCGTTGCCGTGGGCCTGATGGTGGTGCCCCAGGCCGTGGCCTACGCGGTGCTGGCCGGCATGCCACCCATCACCGGGTTGTATGCGGCCCTGTTGCCGGTGGTGGTGGGAATTCTCTGGGGCTCGTGCACCCTGCTGGGCGCGGGGCCCACGGCCATGACCTCCATGCTGGTGGCAGGCTCGCTCGCCGGCATGGCGGCCGTGGCCTCACCCCACTGGGTGGAACTGGCCGCCTGGCTTGCCTTGCTCGCGGGTGCTTTCCAGATTCTGCTTGGTCTCTTCAGGCTGGGCACGATTGTCAATTTTCTGTCGGTACCCGTGATCGGCGCCTTCACGCAGGCTGCGGCCGTGCTCATCCTCTGGTCGCAGGTGGCGTCGATGCTCGGCATCGATCGCAACATCTGGAACACTGGCTTGCGCGCCCTCGACCCGGGCATGCTGTTGGCGTCTGTCCATTGGGGCGCCCTGGCCTTTGGCGTGGGCACGCTCACCGTTCTGCTGGCGCTCAAAAAGTACAGTCGCCGTTGGCCATTGGTGCTGATCGTGGGCATCGTCTGCACCTTGTTCAGCTGGCTCACCCCCTTTGCGGCCAGCGGTGGCGCCATCGTGGGCGATCTGCCAGCTGGCCTCCCCTCCCTCAGCGTGCCGTCGATGCCCAGTTGGAATGAGTTGCGTCAACTGTTGCCCATGGCCATGGTGATTGGCCTGGTGAGTTTTCTGGAGGCGGTAAGCAGTGCGCGCGTGATCACCCGCCAGAAGCGCACGCGCTGGCGCGAGAACCAGGAACTGGTGGGCCAGGGTCTGGCCAAGGTGGCGTCGGGGCTCAGCGGCGCCTTTCCGGTGAGCGCGTCGTTCTCGCGTTCGGCCCTCTCGCTGTACACCGGCGCCGTCAGTGGCTGGACCTCCATTTTCACGGCGTTGGTGGTGCTGGCCAGCCTGCTTTTTCTCACGCCCGCGCTCAGCTGGCTGCCGGTGGCCTTTTTGTCGGCAGTGATCGTGGTGTCGGTGCTGAACCTGATCCGGCCACGGTGGTTCTTGGGCCTGTGGAAGAATTCGCGCACTGAGGCCTTGATTGCCGTGGCCACCTTTCTGGCCACCATCATCGCCGCGCCACAGCTGCAATGGGGCATTCTGGCCGGCTTGCTGCTGGGCCTCACGCACTATCTGTACACCCGCGCCCGGCCCCGCATCATCGAGGTGGGTGCACACGAAGACGGCACTTTGCGCGATCGCGCGCGCTTCGACCTGCCCCGGCTCGCACCCGATCTGCTGGCTGTACGCATGGATTCGTCGCTCAACTTCGTGACCGCGCCGCGCCTGGAACATTACATCCAGGAGCGAGTGCGCCACGAACCGCAGCTACGGCGCATCCTGTTGCACTGCGGCCCCATCAACGAGGTAGACACCACGGGGCTCGACCTGCTCAACACCCTCATCGCCGACCTCTCCGACCGCGGCATCAAGGTGTACTTCACCTCGCTCAAAAAGCAGCTCGAAGACGCCTTTCGCCGCGATGGCCTCTCGCACCGCTTGCCCAAGGAAGCCTTTGTGGGCACCGAGGCCATGGCGATCAAGCAGTTTTCACAAAGCGGGCCACACCCTCAGAATCCGTCACCCGACGAAGATCACCCCGAGCCTCCAGAAACTGAAGATGCGCCAACGCCTCGCCCAAAGCAAAACCTAATTGGTGAAGATCCAGTGCGCGGTTGAACATGATGGGCACGATATCGGCCGCCGAGTGCGGCTGGGCACAGGCCTCGAGCACTTCGTGCAAGCGGGCCTCGTGGTGGTTGCGCTGTTGTGCGATGCGAACGTGCAGGCCGCGGAAGGGGCGACCATGCGAAGGCAGCACCAAGGTATCGTCGGGCAGGGGCGCGTAGTCGCCCAGTGAATCGAGATACTGCTGCAGTGGGTTGGCCCAGGGTTCGAAGTCGTGGACGCTGATATTGGTGGAAATGCGTGGCAACACCATATCGCCCGAAATCAGCACATTACGACGCTCGCAATACATCGACAGATGCTCGGGTGCATGGCCATAGCCTACGATCACCTGCCAGTGATCTTCGCCAATGCGCAGGGTATCGCCGTGGATGATGCGCGCGAATTCCGGCGGTACCTCGGGCACCAGGGTGGTGTAGTAGGCGTTGCGGCCCCGAACTTTGTCGAGGGCTGCTGGGTCAGTGATGCCGTGTTCCCGAAAATATTCCGCCGCGCGGTCGCCACCGTTCACATCGCCGCCCATCACGCCCGACGACAGTAACCGCGCCGTGGTGTATTCGGCCATGGTCATGAAAAGCGGCACATCGAAGCGCCGACATAGCCACGCCGCCAGCCCCACATGATCAGGGTGCATATGGGTGACGATCACGCGCAGCACCGGCAACCCTTCCAGAGCGTTCTCGAACACCTGCTCCCAGTATTTTTTGATCTCCGCATTGGCCACCCCGCAGTCGATGATGGTCCAGCCGTCGCGCCCGTTGAAATGATCACGCAGCAACCACAGGTTGATGTGATCGAGGGCGAACGGCAAAGGCATGCGGACCCAGCGCAAACCCGGTTGAATGTCCAGGGCAGTGCCGAAGTCGGGCAAGGTGTCGCCCAGGGGATATTGCAGTTCGTTTTCGAGGGGATTCATGAATTTGCCGTGAAGGGTGCCGCCCCCGGGGGGCCTGGCGGCACAAAAACCAGCGCGGCCGCCAGCGTGATGCTGCGGCCGCAGAGAAGCTTCCAACCTTAGCAAAAACCGGTGGCCTGCGCCGAACTCCAGTCAGGGCGCGGTGTCACCCAAGAACACGCCTTGTTCACGCAATTGTTGCTGCACCTGCGTGGCAGAGATCCGTGCTGGCATTGCTGCATCCGGCTGCTCTTTCACCGCGAGTGCAGAGAGCACGCCCGCCGCTTCACCCATCACGAAGCAACTACCCGACACCCGTGCAGCGGATTGCCCTTCGTGAGTCATCGACGCGCAGCGGCCTACCACCAATACGTTGCTCACGCCATGACGTTCGTGCGGCAGAATCATGCCCAGCGGCAACTGGTTGAAGCCGCGCGATTCGGGGATGGGCGGCCAACGCCACTCCACATCGCCCGCCACATGCATCTCCAGTGGCCAACCGTTCACGCCGATGGTGTCGTCGAAGTCGGCGCAGCTCAGTACGTGTTCTTCGGTGAGCGTGGCCGCACCCTGGATACGACGCGTTTCGCGAATTCCCAGTTGGGTGGCAATTTCCAGCACGTAGGCGTTCTCGAAGCCAGGCACCCGCGCCCGCAGAAACTCCAGGTATTCCACAATCTGGCGTCGACCCTCCAGCTCGCCCGTCGTGAGCGAACTGACATTGGTGCCGTCGGCGGCACTCCCGTCGGGGTTGGCGAGTTGGGTCACGTTAACCCGCCACTCGTAAGGATGTTTCTGGGGCCGTACGATGGCGCCCCGACGCGGAAAGTTGAAATCGCCAGCCGCTTCGGCCTCGTCCATCAACTGCGGAATGGTGCGCCAAGCATCCTGGGCCTGCTCGGCGTTCACGTTGCCCACCTTGAACATCAGCGTGGGATACAGCAAATGTCCCGATTCGTCGCCCTGGTCGTAGCCCACCCCGGCCCAAGCGGCAAGATCGGCATCGCCCGAAGCATCGATGAAGACTTTGGCGCGCACTGCGCACCGCCCGGACTTGGTTTCGAGCAGCAGCGCCTGCACGCGGCCTTCTTCGAGCACCACACCGCAGGCGAGCGCATGAAACAGCAGCTCCGCCCCACTGCCCACCACCAGCTGGTCGGCGGCCAATTTGTAGGCCGACATGTCGTAGGCCTGAGCGTAGACCTTGCCCAGAATCATGTGGGGGTCGTTGAGGCCATCGAAGCGCGTCATGCGTTCCAACAGCTCATCGGTGAGGCCGCGAACCACTCGCTGCTGCTCGCCGTACACGTTGGCGTACAAACCGCAGAAGTTGGAAACGCCCGCGGCGGTACCCATGCCGCCCAGAAAGCCGTAACGCTCCACCAGCAACACGCTGGCGCCGCGGCGCGCAGCGGTTGCGGCCGCCATGATGCCGGCCGGGCCCCCGCCCAGCACCACCACGTCGTACTCACCGTGCACCGGGGTATCGCGCGCAGGCTCGTGGATGATTCGTGACATCCGGTTCTCCTATTCATGAAAAACAGACGGCCGCGCCCTGCCTTGGCATCAGCAGACGCGCGGCCGCTTGCCGGAGGCGACCCGGAAGGGCCGCGCCCGAGAGATCAGTTCTTGTTCTGGGTAATGCCCAGGTTTTCGATGAGGGGGCCCCAGCGCTCCAGCTCTTCGTCCATGTAAGCGCGGAACTCTTCAGGGCTGTTGCCTACCGCTTGCATGTGGCTGTCGGCCAGCTTGTTGACCACCGCTTCGTCGTGCAGCGCTTCGATGAGGGCATCGCTCAACTGCTCCTGGATGTCTTCATCGACCTTGCTGGAAATCACAAAACCGATCCAGGCTGAGCCCTCGATGCCTTCCACACCCACTTCGGCCAGCGTGGGAATCTCGGGCAGCAGGGGCGAACGCTCGGCCGAGGTCACTGCCAGCGCGCGCAAACGATCACCCTTCACCATCGGCATCACGGCAATGGGAGGCAGCGCGGCAAAGTGGGTGTCGCCGGAGATGACCGACGTAAGCGCCGCGGGCGACGATGGGTAGGGCACGTGCACCGCGGTGCTGTCGAGCCGCTGCAGCATCAACTCCACCGCCAGGTGCGACACCGTACCGGCGCCGGGCGACGGGAAGTTGTAGGTGTCGGGGTTCTCTTTGAGCGCCTCGAGGAGATCGTCGATGGTTTGGATCTCGGAATCGGTGGGCACCACCAGCACGTTGGGCTGGTGCACCCCGAGGGTGAGGGGCGCGATCTCGGTGAAGGGGTCGTAAGGCAGGTTGTCGAACAATACCGTGTTGTTCACCATCGGCCCGGTGATGGAGACGCCGAAGGTGTAGCCGTCGGGCTCGGCGGTGGCAATGGCATGGGTGCCGATGTTGCCGCTGGCGCCGGGACGGTTTTCGACAATCACGGTTTGATCAAGAATGCCGGCCAGGCGCTCACCCACCACCCGGGCAACCTGGTCGGGGCTGGAACCTGCACCGAAGGGCACGATCACGCGCAAGGGCTTGTCGTCGGGCCAGGCGGCCTGGGCAACGCCCAGCGGCACCAGCGCCGCGCAGGCGATGGCGGTTCGAATCGACGCGGTACGCATCCAAGCAGATAGCTTCATGGCTTTTCCTCTATATCGATCATGTGGTTGAAATATTTTTGCTCGTTGGCAATGAACGCCGCCACCATGGCACGCCAGGTGGCATCGACGACCTCCTCCAGGCCGTCGAAACCTCGATCATGTTTTTGCGCGAGGGCTCGCACTTTGTTGAATACCTCAGCTTGCCGGGCGGGCGCCGATACCTGGTAGGCGTCGCGTTTGAAACGAGCGGCGTCTTTCACATACATGGCACGCTCGGCCACCAGGCGCACGAGCTCGTTATCCAGCCGGTCGATATTGGCACGCACTTCGGCCAGATCGCGGCACAAGGGCTCGTAATCGGGCTCGGTGAACGCGCGCAGCGGCCGACCGTGCGGGTTGGGCTCTTTTGAAGGCGAATCCTGAGACATAAAAAACAGACCTCGGCAATCAGACGTTTGCCAACAGACTACGCTGCAAGCATCATTACGTCTACGCAAGGACATAAATAATCTTCAGCAGGATTCTTAATAATGGATATTCGTCTATTGGCTGTTTTCGACGAAATCTACAAAACCCGCAGTGTGACCCGCGCCGCCGAACACCTGGATATGGCGCAGACCTCGGTGAGCCTGGCCTTGGGCCGTTTGCGTCGCTACTTCAACGATCCGCTCTTTGTTCGTACCGGCAGTGGCATGATGCCCACGCCGCACGCCCTGGCTCTGGTACCCACGCTGCGCCAGGCGCTCGAACTGCTGCGCGAGGCCACCCAGCAACGCGTGCTCTTCGACCCGGCCACGTCGCATCGCCATTTCCGTTTGGCGATGACCGACATCAGTCATCTGGAATTTCTGCCCAGCCTGATGAACCGAGTGGTGGAGCAGGCGCCGCATGTGCGCGTCGAGGTGCTGCGCATTACGCCCGACACCCCACGCGAGCTGGAAGCGGGTGAAGCCGACCTCGCGGTGGGCTTTATGCCCGAGCTCGAAGCCGGGTTCTATCAACAAACCTTGTTCGAACAATCCTTCGCCTGTGTGATGCAGCGCAACCACCCGCGCATCGGCGAGCAACTCACCGAGCAGCAATATCGGGAAGAAAAGCACGTTTCCATTACCGCCCCGGGCACCGGTCACCACCTGGTGGAACACGCATTGAACCGGCAACGTATCGAGCGCCAGGTGGCTCTCACCTTGCCTACCCTGCCCGGCGTGGGCAATCTACTGGCGCGCACTCACCTGGTGGCGACCGTGCCCGACCGTGTGGCCCAGATGCTGGTGCGGATCGCGCAGGTGAAGGCTCTGCCGCCGCCCTTCGAGTTACCCAGCTTCTCGATCAAGCAGCATTGGCACGCGCGTTTTCAATACGATCCGGCCAACCAGTGGTTGCGCGGCATCGTGGCGCATCTTTTTCTCGACCCTGCCAACCTGCCCTTGGGCGCACTCAGTGGGCAGGTGCCGACGACGGCTCCGGCTGCGCTTCGGGCTCATCCAAGCCACGAATGAGGTCACGCAACCACCATAAAAGCACAAGGCCGGGCAACGCGATGCCGACGGTGACCAAAAAGAATACCGGCCAGCCGAACGCTTCTACCAGCGGTGGCGACAACGGCCCGGCCAGGTAGGTGCGACCCACCGCCGACAGGGCCGACAGCAAGGCGAACTGGGTAGCCGTGAAGCGCGCGTTGCAAAAGGCCATGAGCAAGGCCACAAAGGCCGACGTGCCCATGCCGCCGCAGAGATTCTCGAGCGACACCCCGAAAGCCATGAGCGCGAGGTGATTGGGGGCCACGGCAATCAACCAATACGCCAGGTTCGACACCGCCTGCAGCACACCAAAGAACATGAGCGAACGATACAAGCGCAGCCGCGCCAGTAAAGTGCCGCCCACCAGCGCGCCAACGATGGTGGCCGCCAGGCCCACCACCTTGTTGACCATGCCCACCTCGGTGGCGCTGTAGCCCGCACCCCGAATCAAAAACGTGGTGGAAAGTGCTCCCGCAAACGCATCGCCCAGCTTGTAGAGCACCACCAGCAACAAAAGCGTGATGGCCCCTTTCCGCGAGAAGAACTCCACGAGGGGGCCGCTCACGGCCTCGCGCAATGTACGCGGCGGCACCGGGCGATCTTCGGGCTCGGGTGCGAGCAATGTGACGATGCTCACCAGCGCCATCAAACCACCCATGAGGAAATACATATTGCTCCAGCCGATCCAGGCGTCGGCCACCACTAGCGCCAGCCCACCCGAGACCAACATGGCCAGGCGATAGCCCAGTACGGAAACCGCCGCCCCCGCGCCACGTTCCTCGGGCCGCAGCACATCCGTGCGATAGGCATCGAAAGCGATATCTTGCGTTGCCGAGCAAAAAGCCACGAATACCGCCAGCAGCGCCAGAACCAGCAAGGCCTGCGAGGGTGGGAACAGACCCATCGCCGCAATGCTGATGGCCAGCGCCAGCTGGGTGATCAACATCCAGCCACGGCGCCGGCCGAGAAATGGCGGCACGTAGCGGTCGATGAATGGCGCCCACAAAAACTTGAGCGTATACGCCGAGCCCACCAGAGTGAGAAAACCGATGGCTTGCAGGGACACCATCTCTACCGTGGCCCAGGCCTGCAAGGTGCCGCCACTGAGCGCCAGCGGCAGCCCGCTGGCAAACCCCAGCGCCAGCAGGGGCGCTACTCGACGATTGGTATAGAGGGAGTACGCAGGATGGATGACGGGCTCCTGGAAGATGTCGGCGCGGCCAGTGCGATCAACAGCAGCGATCAACAGCAGCGATCAGCGGAATCGGCGCAGCTTCGAAATGAGCAAAGCCAGCAGTCTACGACGATGTGAGCACTCACGTGAGGTAGCTCACCAAATTCGTTGAACTTCCGTTGGCCCGAGGCCGAGCTCTGCCGCCGGGGGGGCTTCAGCGCTACCATGGGGCTCCCCACCCAGCCTTGTGAGGAAGTCATGAGCACTGAGCCATCTACCCTGCAGCGTATATCGTTGCGCGAAGCCGAAATCACTCCGGGATTCACGGTACGCCGTGCCCTGCCCACGCGTGAGCGCCGGATGGTGGGTCCTTGGTGCTTTCTTGACCATATCGGCCCAGTGGAACTCGCAGGCGACCAAGCCGGCATGCACGTCGATGAGCACCCGCATACTTGCTTGCAAACCTTTACCTGGATGATCGAAGGCGAAGTGATGCATCGCGATAGCCTGCGCAGTGAGCAGATCATTCGACCGGGTCAGGTGAACCTGATGACCGCCGGTCATGGCGTTACCCACACCGAAGACAGCCTCGACAGCAGCCGTCGCCTGCACGGCGTGCAGCTGTGGATTGCCCTGCCCGAGGCGCAAGCCGATATGCCGCCTGCCTTTCACCACTACCCCGAACTGCCGCGATGGCAGGAAGAGGGCTGCGAGCTCACTCTGCTGGCCGGCCAGCATGCCCGGCGCCAGGCGCCCACGCTGATGCACTCACCCGCCATCGCTTTCGACATTCACGCGCCGGCCGGCGCCGAGCTCAAGCTTCCGCTGAGCGCTGAATTCGAACACGGTGTGCTGCCGCTTACGGGGCAAGTGCGCATCGACAGCGAGGCTCAGGCTTTCACGCCGCAGGAGTTTGCCTGGCTGGCGCCAGGGCCCCAGATCGTGACCTTGCACCTGGCGGCCGACACTCGGCTGATCCTGATGGGCGGCACCCCTTGGCAGCAAAACGTGATCATGTGGTGGAATTTCGTGGGGCATTCCCGCGAAGCGGTTAAACAGGCACAAACCGACTGGGAAGCCGGGAGCTCCCGGTTTGGGACTGTGCCTCATGCCAGAAGGCGGCTGGCGGCGCCCAAGCTGCCGTGGTAAGTGCGTGAGAAAACTCGGACGCCTCAAGCACCCGCTGGCTCCGGCACAGGGCCGGCCAAAGCTGAGCGCTCCGACACTTTGGATCTGATCTGCAGCATGCCCAAGCTCGACGCCACGCGTCCGCTCAAGCCCCCATCACCGTGAAACACACTTCACGCCGATGGCCCTGGTAGCGATGTTCCCACAAATACAGACTTTGCCAGGTACCCAAACCCAGGCCGCCGTTGATGACCGGGATGGATAACGAGGTGGCGGTGAGCACACTGCGAATATGTGCCGACATATCGTCGGGCCCTTCGGCCCGATGACGAAACATGGCGTGGCCGTCTTGCACCTGGCTGGCCATCCACGCCTCCAGGTCACGATGCACGTCGGGGTCGGCATTTTCTGCAATGAGCAATGAGCAACTAGTGTGCCGCACAAAGGCCGTGAGCAAACCCGTGTTCAGCCTGGAATCTCTCACGAAATCTGCGGCCTGCGGGGTGAGGTTCACCAAGCCACGCCCCGCCGTAGCCACCACCACCGTCGTCTGCGCCAGGTGCGTTACCGCGGTGGCTTCAACCCTCTTCATATACGCTCCCGAGTTTTCAGGGCCAAGGGGGGCTCACTAGGGCTCGAGCATAAGGTCAAGCCGGGCGACCTTCGTAGGCAGCCGCCAGCAAGGCCTGGATGCCCGCTTCGGTGAGCGGTGCCGGATTGGGGTAGGGGTTGGCACTGGCTGCCTTGGCAGCCTTGGCCACGCCGTCTTCCGGCATGCCGATGTCGCGCAGGGCGAGCGGAGCGCCGATGCGCCGCGCCAACTCTTGCAGAGCGGTGGCAGCATCGGAACCACCCAGGGCTTCGGCCACACGGCGAGCGGCTTCGGGAGCAGCCTGGGCGTTATAGCGCATGGCATGGGGCAGCAAGATGGCGTGGGTTTCAGCATGAGGCAGATCGAACATGCCGCCCAGGGTGTGACACAGCTTGTGATGCAAGGCCATGCCCACAGAGCCCAGGCAGATGCCGCACAGCCAGGCGCCATATAAACCTTCGGAGCGCGGCTCAGGCGCCTCGGGGTTGGCCACCAGGGCCGGCAAGGCGCGGGCCAGCGCCGCCAGGCCTTCTACCGCCACGAGGTCGATGACCGGGTTGCCATCTGGCGCATAGAGCGCCTCCACCGCGTGGGCCATGGCGTTGAGCCCACTCACGGTGGCAATGTTCACCGGCAGGCTCATGGCCAGGTTGACGTCGTAGAGCACGGTTTCAGGCAGCACCTTGGCGCTGCGCAGGGTGGTTTTTTGCTGGTTCTCGGTTTGGCCCAAGATGGGCGTCATCTCGGAGCCTGCAAACGTGGTGGGAAACACGATCTGCGGCAGGTCGGTACGCCAAGCCAGCGCCTTGCCCAGCCCGGTGGTGGAACCGCCACCTACCGCCACCAAACCATCGACCTGCTCGCGCTTGACCACAGCCAAGGCCTGTTCAGTGACATGCACCGGGGTATGCATGGCGGCGCCGTCGAAGATGCCCACGGCCTTGTCGCCCAGAACTTCGGCCAGGCGCTCGGCGTCGGCACGCTGGTGAGGAGTAGCGAGCACCAGGGCGCGCGAAATCTTCAAGAAATCGGCTTCGGCCGGCAGTTCGTTGACAAGACCGCGGCCGAAGCGAACGCGGGCGGGGAGTCCGGTGTAGGTGAATTCGCGCATGATCCCTCGAGTGACGGAGCGTAAACAGAAAGCTGCCCAGCGATTGTAGGAGGCTGCGGCTGGGCAGCCAAACCACAAATTGCTAAGTGGCAACAATTAAATCTATCGCGGCCGCGGGGAATTGCGGTTAAATCTGGCCATCACCTTCCGCAGCACATCTTTCGTGAGACTGCCATGAGCCCTGCTCCCGCTTCCCACATTCATCCGATGGCGCCGCACCAGCTGCATACCCTCACCGACTGGGCGGCACAAGAAGGTTGGAACCCAGGCCTGCGCGATACCGAAGCCTTTTACACCGCCGACCCCGAAGGCTTTCTGATGGGCGAGCTGAACGGCGCGCCTGTGGCCGTGATCTCGGCGGTCCGCTATGAGCCAGATTTCGGCTTTATCGGTTTCTTTATCGTAGACCCTGCACATCGCGGCCAACGTCATGGCTATGCGGTTTTCAAGGCCGCCATGCAACGGCTCGAAGGCCGGCTCGTGGGCCTTGATGGCGTGCCCGCCCAGCTCGCCAGCTACGAACGCTGGGGCTTCAAGCTGGCCCATCGGAACATTCGCTTCGGCGGCACGGCCCCCAGCGAGCCCCCGCCGGGCGAGGCCGCTGCCCCGGCTCACGCCGGCCTGGTATCCCTGAGCCAAGTGCCGCTGGCCACGCTGCTGGCTTACGACCGAGCTTTCTTTCCCGCTGATCGCAGCACCTTTCTCCAGCACTGGCTCAATACACCCGGCCACGTGGCCTTGGGCTTGCGCGCGGGTGAACAATTACAAGGCTACGGAGTAATGCGCCCCTGCCGGGAAGGCTGGAAGATTGGGCCCTTGTTTGCCGATTCCGCCGACACTGCGGCGGTGCTCCTGAAGGGCTTGATTGCCAACACCGGTGGCGGGCCTTTCTACCTCGACGTGCCAGAAACCAACCCGCAGGCCCTGGCGCTCGTTGAGCAATTCGCGATGCAGCCCGTGTTTGAAACGGCTCGCATGTACACTGGGCCGGCACCGGATATTTCTCTCGATCGTACTTACGGAATCACCACCTTTGAATTGGGATAACCCGGCCCAAAGCATCGACGTTGCCATCATCGGCGGTGGTCAGGCGGCCCTGGCCACCGCCTATTTTCTGCGCCGCACCAAGCTTTCTTTCGTGCTGCTCGACGCCGAAGAAGGCCCCGGCGCGGCCTGGCGCCATGCCTGGGATTCGCTCACCCTCTTTTCACCCTCGCAATGGAGCTCACTGCCGGGCTGGCCCATGCCCGTCACCGAGAGCTATCCCACACGCGATCAAGCGGTGGATTACTTTGCCCGCTACGAGGCGCGTTACAACATGCCGGTGGTACGGCCCGTGGAAATCACCGCCGTGAGGCGCGCACCCGAAGGGCTCAACGTGCACGCGGCCGACGGGCGATTGTGGCGCGCACGCCATGTGGTGAGCGCTACCGGCACCTGGCGGAACCCCTACATTCCCAACTACCCCGATCAACAAATGTATGCCGGCCGGCAACTGCATTCGGCCCACTATCGCAACCCTCGCGACCTCGCCGGCCAGCGCGTGCTGGTGATTGGTGGCGGCAACTCGGGGGCGCAGATCATGGCCGAGGTGGCTCAGGTGGCCGAGGCGCGCTGGGTAACCCTTGAGCCGCCCACATTTCTGCCGGAAGGGGTAGACGGGCGGGTGCTGTTCGGGCATGCCACCGAGCGTTGGCAGGCTATGCAGAAAGGTCTACCGCTACCGCCCAGCGTGGGCGGGCTCGGCGACATCGTGCAGGTTCCCCCGGTGGCTGCGGCGCTGGCTCGCGGGCTGTTGAAGTCGGTGCGCCCCTTCGAGCGCTTCACCCAAACCGGCGTGGTCTGGCCCGATGGCAGCCACACCGAGATCCATACCGTGATCTGGTGTACCGGGTTTGGCCCAGCTCTGTCGCACCTGCAAGAGCTGGGCGTGATTGAAGCCAACGGCCAGGTGGCGGTAGACGGCACTCGCAGCGTGGCAGAACCCTCGCTCTGGCTAGTGGGCTATGGCGAGTGGACGGGCTTTGCCTCGGCCACGCTGGTGGGCGTGATGCGCTCGGCCCGTGCCACGGCGCAGGACATTGGCCGCCTTACTCTACCCGAGCCCCCGAAGCCCTGACTGCGTCGCCCCAGCGCTGATGCTCCGACGCCAGGAATTCGCGGGTAGCCTGGGGTGACAATGGGCTGGGAGTGGCGCCGCGCGCCTCCAGGTTTTCGGCCAATGTGGGCCTGGCCAGCGCGGCGTGCACGGCTTGGGACAAGCGGTCGATGACCGCCTGCGGCGTGCCTCTGGGCACCACCAGGGCGTCCCAGGCGGTGACCACGAACCCGGGCGCCACGGTATCGCTGATGGTGGGCAGATCCGGTACGGATTTGAGGGGTTCGGCCGTGCTGACCGCCAACCCTTCAATTCGCCCGCCCTTCACTTGCGGCACGGTGGAGGCAGAGATTTCAACCATCATGTCGATTTGCCCACCCATGAGGTCGGCCATGGCGGGCGCACCGCCGCGGTAGGGAATATGCACCATGTCGAGATCGAGTTGGCGCGAGAGCATGACGCCCGCCAAGTGCGAGGTGGTGCCGTTGCCCGCAGAGCCAAACGTGATCTCACCCGGGTTCGCCTTGATGGTTTCGATCAATTCCTGAATGGTTTCTGCCCCGAAATCGGGCCGCGTGACTGCCACCAGCCCGATTTCAGTGAGGCGACTCACCGGTTCGAAATCTTCCAGCGGGTTGTAGTCGAGATTGCCGTAGAGGGTGTCGTTGATGCCCAGGGTGCCATTGGTGCCGTAGATCAGCGTGTAGCCATCGGGGTCTGAGCGGGCACCCTGGCCGGTGCCAATGTTGCCGCCGGCTCCCGAGATGTTCTCGAAAATCATGGGCTGCCCCAGTTCCTTGCCCACTTCGGT